>PEWX01000092.1 GCA_002779995.1 Piscirickettsiaceae bacterium CG07_land_8_20_14_0_80_44_28 | reverse complement strand
TATATGAAAGCGATTGGGATTGGCAAAGGGCAACCTTGTTTGCATTGTCACGGCACGAATCTAAACGAAGGCGTAAAGCAAAAGTTGCAAGAACTCTATCCAAACGATAAGGCCACGGGTTATACCGTCGGTCAAATTCGCGGTGCGTTTAGTTTTAAAAAGGCGTTATAGCCTTTCTATATGTGAAACCAGGCCTGGGCACTTTTAACCGATCAAACACCCATTAATCGTCCATTTTCACCAGGCCTGGTGCTCTTTGAAAGTAACCCCCACCTTTTACTGATATTAGTGGGATTTTGTCGGGTTCACTGCTTTTTATTCGTGTAACCACCTCGTACAAAGACCCTAAGTAGATCAATTTGTTGATTTATGTGATATTTATAAATGTAAGTTCTTGTTAATATTCGGAATATGGCTGTGTTAAGATAACATAATGAAACCTCCCTTATCTTCCAATATTCCACTTCAACGTATCGGCCTTTATATGGCCGCGCTTATGATTGCCTGGACGCTAGCCGTCGCGACTTCTATTTTTTTCAACCTTGACCAGCATCGGCAAGTATTTTTGACTGAGATGCATACCCAAGCCAAGACCATTCATATTATGGAAATGGGCTTTCGAAACTGGGTCATCGGGCATGGCGGGGTTTATGTCCCGGTGGATGACGATACGCCCCCCAGCAAGTATTTGAAAAGCCTTCCAGAAAGAGATGTTAGCACCGAGTCGGGCAAACAATTGACGTTACTGAACTCTTCTTATGTAATGCGTCAAGTCAATGAACTTATAGATCAGGATAATAGCCAATTAAACGTTCATTTAACCAGCCTTAATCCCCTTAATCCTGTCAATAAAGCGGATTCATGGGAGGTGACAGCGCTTAAAGCTTTTGAAGGTGGCGAACAAGAAGTGTCGGGAATCGAAGAAAAGGCAGACGGTAAACGCTATTACCGTTTTATGCAACCAATGATAACTGAAGCGTCTTGTTTGAAGTGTCATGCCCATCAGGGCTATCAAGTCGGGGATATTCGCGGCGGGGTTAGTATTTCCATTCCGGTGGATGAATTACCGAACACCGGAAATCTTGAGTTGGTTAGCCACGGTGGTATTTGGCTACTGGGCATAGCGGCTATTTTTTTCGGTGGTCGTCGGCAGCAACAAACCTTGTTATCCATTGAGAAAAGTGAAGCTGAGGTGCGGTTGCTGACCGACTCGATTGCCCATGCAATTTATGGTCAGAATTTAAAAGGTGAGTGTACCTTTGCCAATGCAGCCTGTGTCAGTCTGCTGGGATATGAGCAAGAGTCTGAGCTGTTGGGTAAGCACATGCATGCCCTCATCCATTATCGCCATCCGGACGGATCGCCCTATCCGGAATCAGAGTGTCCAACTCATCGAAGTATTCATGAAGGGAAGACCTTTCATATTGATGAAGAGGTGTTGTGGCGTAAAGATGGCAGCAGTTTCCCAGCTGCTTATTGGTCTTACCCGATAAAACACGGCGGAAAAACCATTGGCGCAGTGACCACTTTTCTGGATATTAGTGAACAAAAGCGCGTCGGTGAAGCGCTGCGGCAGTCAGAAAAGCTGTTAGACACCATTGTCGAACATATTCCTGCGATGTTGTTCCTAAAGGATGCTGAGGAACTGCGTTTTGAGCGATTTAACCGCGCAGGTGAAAAATTGCTTGGCTATTCACGCCAGCAGTTGCTCGGTAAAAATAACTTTGATTTTTTCACGCCAGAGCAGGCCGAGTTTTTCACAGCCAAAGATAAATCGGTTCTGGATAGTCACGAGGCCGTGGAGGTTCCTGAGGAAGTGATCAGGACAGCCGATGGGCAGGAAAAGTGGCTACATACCTTCAAGGTCGGTCTTTATGACGAACAGGATAAACCGATCCATCTGCTGGGTATTTCCATGGATATTACTGAGCGAAAACTGATTGATATTAGTCTTGAACATGCCAACCGTACATTGCAGACATTGAGTACGGTTAATCGAGAACTGGTGCATGCAACTGAGGAAATGTCATTGCTGCAAGCGATATGCTCCGCCATTGTCGAACAAAAAAACTATCGCATGGCTTGGGTGGGTTATGTTCAACAGGATGCCAAAAAATCTATCAAACAAATGGTGAGTGCAGGTGACGATCATGACATTCTAGCAAGCGTTCAGCCGAGTTGGGCTGATGATGAAAAAAATGGTATGGGGCCCAGTGGAAAGGCCGTGCGTGAGCGGCGCACGCAGCTGGTGAATGATCTTGCGAAGGAGACACTTTATCCCGAGTGGAAGGAGGAGTTGATTCGACAGGGCTGTGTTTCCAGTATTGCCTTGCCACTCAAAAATCAAGAAAAGGTGTTTGGCATTTTGCATGTTTATGCGGATGAGGTAAATGCCTTTACCCCCCAAGAGATTGATCTTTTAGAAGAAATGGCCGCAGATTTGGCTTTCGGTGTGAGCAGTTTACGGATACGGTTGGAACGCGACAAAGCGATGGCACAAAATGAACAGCACTTGGAATTGATGCATGATAGCCTTGTCGGAACCGTTGATGCGATTGCACGAGCGGTAGAGGTTAGAGACCCTTATACAGCCGGTCATCAGCGTCGGGTAGCGAGCCTTGCTTGTGCGATTGCGAAGCGAATGGGATTAGATGATGACCGGATCGAAGGTATCCGCATGGGGGCGACGATTCATGATATTGGTAAGATTCAAGTGCCAGCTGAAATACTGACCAAGCCGACAAAGCTCACCAAGATCGAGTATATGATGATTCAGAACCATGCTCAGGTTGGCTACGATATTCTAAAGGATATTCGTTTCCCTTGGCCGGTAGCGGATATTGCGCACCAACATCATGAGCGCATGGATGGTTCCGGCTATCCTCAAGGGTTGAAAGGCGAAGAAATTTGTTTAGAGGCACGGATTGTTGCCGTCGCGGATGTGGTTGAAGCCATGGCCAGTCACAGACCCTATAAGCAAGCGCTGGGTATAGATGTGGCGCTGGCTGAAATTAAGAAAAATCAAGGCAACCTGTATGATGCGGTGGTGGCAGATGCCTGTCTGAAGGTGTTTGCAGAAGATAACTTTAACTTTGATCTTGATTAAACCAATAGAAAATCCTTATTCTAGGCTTGGCTGCTTTAACCAACGGGTTTTTCCATAATATAGTCATCCATTTAAAACTGTTACCGATGTCTTTTTGTTGTTCATCAACAATGGCAAATCCTTGCCGCTGATACCATTCAATGGGGATGTGGTTGTAACGGTTCACCGTTAACCATAATGTATTTAACCCTTGTTGGCGCCAGCGCTATTCATTTGATCACCTCTAAATGCCAAATGGATAAGTTTCAGGCATGCCGCTGATCTCTTCAGTGGTCAAAGGCGTCACCGCACGCGTTGCATCCATCCAGATATATTCATCAAATTGAAGCGGTAAAACGGCTTCAAAATAGTGACTGGCTAACTCGGTTTCAGGGCGATAAATCACGCCGATGGCACGCTCTAATCTGGGCTTACTGAGTTGTTGAATCAGTTGCGAGTTGGGGTTATGTCGCAAGGGTAAAATCAATCCCGCTTGTTGGGTTTGGTGAAAAAGCGCTTCATAACTCTGTGGATGAGCGGGTTGAACGGTCTTGATTTCCATCGGTTGATCCCAGTTGGATGCGGCGGCTACCGTACCATGATCGGTTCCAAAGCCGATTCGATAGGCGGCATCGCCAAATGCTTGACGACACAATTGACCAATATTGTGTTCGCCACGATGAGCCATTTCCGTTGCGGAGGCATCGCCAATATGAGAGTTATGCGCCCATACAATAGCCTTTGCGCCTTCTCCGCGTGCTTTGATGACACGATTCAAGGTATCAAACATGTGTTGATCTCGCAGATTCCAAGAGGCGCGAGAACCATAATACATAACGCGATAATAGCGTTCAGCATTAGCGATCAATTCGGCATTTTGGCTGGCATCTAAAAAGCGTTCACCATCATTTAACAGATACGCATGGCGTTTTTGATACAGTTCGGTCAACATTTGAGTTACATCGTTTTCACAGTCCTGATACTGATCGTTCAAGGCTGCTCTGCCATAAGCTGTCGGATCGGCTTCCCACGGACTTAAACAGCCATACCGCCAACGCGCGACTTCGGCCAACTCGGGATCGAGCTCTTCTAAATATTCCACCACGGCATTAATGGATGTGAATAGGCTGTACATATCCAGCCCATAAAAGCCGGTGCGTTGGTTTTTTCCCAAGGTTTTATTGTGTTCATGTAACCAGTCAACAAAATCTCGTGTTTCGGTATTACGCCACATCCAGGTCGGAAAGCGCGAAAATGCCGTCCATTCTGCGGGTGAGGTATTTCGATGACGAACATAATGATCAATGCGAGCCGCATCTGGCCAATCCGCCTCTGCGGCAACGATGGTAAAGCCTTTTTCCTCAATTAAACGCTGGGTGATGCGGGCACGCATGGCATAAAATTCTGAGGTGCCATGACTGGCTTCGCCAATCAATACCACTTGGGCATCACCAATACGCATCATAAGCTTGTCCAAATTCGCATCTTCTACGGATTGGAAGGCGTCACTGTTTTCTGAAATCAGCCTAGGCAAAGCGTTATTGGTTATTGGTCTGGTTTGAATGACGCGGGGCGCGCTTGTTTGAGCGGAAGGGGTTTCGACTTCCCAGCCTTGTTCACCGATTAACGGCACAAAACGCACATCGGCAAGCTTTTCATGGTCAAATTGTTCGTGTGTTCGGCGCGTAATGCGTATCAACGCTTGAATATTTTGATGTGATCCAACGGGAACCACCATTCGTCCGCCAATCGCCAGTTGGTTTTTAAGGCTTTCTGGAATGCTTGGTGCGCCCGCTGAGACCAATATCGCATCAAACGGCGCAACGGTTTCCCAACCGGTTGTGCCATCCCCGCTAATGACGGTGACCTTGTCATAGCCCTGCTGCGCGAGATTTTTGGCCGCCATTTCTGCCAGCGTATCAATTCGCTCCACCGTATAAACCTGTTGGGCGATTTCGGCCAGCACCGCAGCGGCATACCCTGAGCCACCCCCAATTTCCAATACCTTTTCGCCGCCTTGCAATTGCAGGGCTTCAATCATATAGCCGACAATATAGGGTTGCGAAATGGTTTGTCCTGAGCCAATCGGTAAAGGTGAGTCACGATAACTCAATTCACGCATATCATCCGGCACAAACGCCTCTCGGCGAACGGTTCGCATTGCTTGCAGCACCTGAGTATCCTGAACGCCGCGCGCTTCAATTTGATCTTTTACCATCAAATCACGCGTTCTATCAAAATCAATCATACTCACCCCCAATAGGTTGAACTGACTATAAAGACGGTGTTCTTTCGTCTAATAGAATCAATGAGTTAAAGATACGCCTCTACACTAAAAATCTCAACCTTATTGCCGTTATAGGCGATGATTTGACGCTGGACACGGGTGAAGCCAGATTTTGATGACATCTCGAGGTACGAAAACTAGGTGTGCTTGCGGTATACGGCTTTGGTGACGACGTATCGAAAAAAATCACTGGCGTTTGTTTTTGAAGTGTGTCGTGGCAATGAGTTTTTCCAGCGTAAAGTTGGTAAATATCTCACCCTTGTGATGCACTTGGTTTTCTTTGACAAAGGTAAATCCCAATGATTCAAAAAATGGCTTCGCAACGATGGAGGCTTCGACCGTCAAACGGTGAAGTTTTTGCGTTCGAGCCTTCGATTCCAATGCGCTATACAGCCGTTTTGCAACGCTTTGTCCTTGAAAATCAGGGTGAACATAGGTGCAGTTGATATGCCCGTCGTGATCGAGTTCTATAAAGCCGATGACACGATTTTCATTAAGTGCGATTAAGGGTTGCTTTATTTCTAATCGGGTTTTCCAAAAACCATAATCAGGAGGCGTTGGAGCCCAGGCTTCTTGTTGCGGGTCAGTGTAAATTTTGGGGTCGATTGCATGAACAGCGGCATGAAAAACATCGGCAACCGCTACGGCAAAGTGGGGTTGGTATTTTACGATTTCCACTAAAACCACCACTTGCCGGATTGTTGGATCAGGTCGGCCATTTTGTCGTAGCTCTGTCGCCTCACCTGCGCGCGCAAACGACCCGCCCAGCCGAGCATCTTCTCGTCGCCCGTGCCGTTAACAAATGAGTTGCCAATAAAACAAATTCGAGTGTCAGTCATCATCTTTATCTTCGATTGGATTAGAAGGGTCGATTGGTAAACGTGTTTATGTTATTTCGTTTTTATTATAAAGACAACGGAATAAAACGAAGTGTTTTTACCGTTGAGCTGAAGTTTGGTTTAGATGTGATGGCATAGGTTGTTATGATTAGAATCGTAAACTACACGGTGAATTAACAAGCCTTTAGTGGTTAAATACTTATTTGCTGTAGATCCCTAAAATGAGAGATAGGACATGATCAGACCGATACAATCAACCCGTGTTCGAGATTATCGTGAAACCGACTACGCTGAGTGTGAACAACTGGTTTCAGATGCATGGCAGTTTGAACAACATTTTCAGCCAGCGGCGTTGTACCAGCTTGCGCGTCATGTTTACACCTACGGCTCGGTTGTCGGCAGTAATTTCAAGCAGGTGGTTGAGCAAAATGGGCAGGTAGTCGGATTTCTTTTCGGGCGAAATGAAAAAAGACCGCTCGAACAGGGGTGCTTAAAATTGCTTAGATTTAATCTCTGGGTTTTGAAGCGGCTATTTGGTTTGAAGGGTATGACGTTTAAACAGAAATTTGCGTTTCTGAAAAAATTGAATCAACACGAAATCGCACGCCACAAAATTGAAAAACGCGGCGCCAGCGAAATCAATTTACTGGTGATTCATCCAAGCCTTCAAAAGCAAGGCTTTGGACAGCAATTGGTGCAACGCTTTATTAAAGATTGTCGATCAAGCCGTGTACCGCGCATTATTGTCGAAGCCAACGTTGTGCAGGCTTCAGGCTTTTATAAGAAGCTTGGTTTTACTCTGCTGGCAGAATTCGATTCACCACTGCATCAAATCGCCTCAAAAGACACGCCAAAAGCGGCCCTGTATGAATACAGGTTATAACTCCCTATCACCAGGCCTGGTGGTCGGTAAGTTGTTTGAAGGAAATACATCATGAAAACTCAATATTATGCTGCATCGTCGTTGGATGGGTTTATTGCGACGGAGGATGATTCGTTGGATTGGCTTTTCCCGCTGGCTAGTTTGGCGGAGTCGAGTTATCCCGATTTTATTGCGCAGGTTGGTGCGTTGGCGGCGATTTGGCGGGGCAGTTTTATGATGCCGGATTGTTGGATGAGTTGATTGTGCAAATCGGTTCTGCGACCTTAGGCCAAGGCAAACCGCTGTTTCCGCGTCGGGTTTTAAGCCCAACTTTGCGTTTAACGTTCGTTCAACAACTGGGCGCAGACATGGTTGAACTGCGCTATGAAATTCAAAAATAAGCACCCATAAGCAATACGATAAGATTGATGTCGCAACAATTTAGTAGGGAATAGACTTATGAAAATTAAACCGATTAGAACGGCTGATGAATATAGCGATGCGTTAGTGCGTATTGATGCATTGTTTGATGCTACGCCGGGTATGGATGCCGGTGATGAGTTGGATGTTTTAATTACGTTGGTGGATGCGTATGAATCTAAAATGCATGCCATTGAAGCGCCGGATCCGATTGAAGCGATTAAATTTCGGATGGAACAGTAAGGGCTATCCGATGCCGATTTAACGCCCATGTTGGGGCAGCGCAGTCGCGTGAGCGAAGTGCTTAATCGTAAACGTCGTTTATCACTAAGTATGATTCGTAAACTGCACCGGGATTTGAAAATTCCTCTAGAGTCTTTGGTTGCGGACTATAAACTTTCCGTTTAAGAGGCTAATTACATCACTTGAATTCAAGTTACCCAAAGACTCGCTCCCTTCGGGTTCGTCCAAGGCGACCATTTCTATAACCACCAGGCCTGGTGGTTATAGAATTTAATGAAGCTATAGTTTCTTTTATTTATTAAATATGAAAATATAGTTTCATATATTGTTTCATTCAGTGTGAAGTATCTCCAATGACATGATTGATAGGTTGGTGAGATGGTCGATAAGCGAACAGCGACGTTATTTCCTAAGCAGAAAGCGGTTTTGGTTCAGTTGGGTGAAAACATTCGGCTGGCGGCGAAACGCAGAAAATTGACGCAAACCCAAATGGCCGAGCGCACTGGTTTGTCTAAACCGACGCTCAGAAAAATTGAGCGCGGTGACGGCTCTGTGTCGATTTGGCATTATTTGTTGGTTTTAGCGGTGTTGGGCTTGGCGGATGATATGGCCAAGGTGGCGCGAGACGATGAGCTGGGGCGTAAGTTACAGGATATTGAATTGCTGAAAGGTAAGTCGTCATGAGTCGTGAAATCTTGGTTTATGCGGATTGGCAAGGCATGGATGCGCCTCATAAAGTTGGGGTGTTGCGTACGGACGTGGTGCGTGGCGGCGAATTGTGTTTTATATTGCGGTATCCAATACCGACGATCATCTTAGAAATCACGGTTTTATTCATACCCTCAAAGGCTGGGTTTTATCGCCTGCATATGACATTAATCCGGTGGCCGATGGTGCGGGGCATTTGAATATTGATGAAGTAGATAATCGCCTCGATTTTGAGTTGGCTTTTTCTGTGATTGACTATTTTCAGTTAAATCAAACAACGGCAGAAACCCTTTATCGACAAGTGATTGAGGCGGTTGATCAGTGGCGAAACGTTGCAGAACAACTCAAAATCAGTCGGCAAGAGCAAGAAGCCATGGCGCCTGCATTTATGGCGCAGCGCCTTTAACCACCAGGCCGGGTGGTTGTGATTGGCTTGAAAAGAAAAACCTTGAAATGTCTTTTGATATGATTGGCGTTCTAATCGACTCATAAACTGATACAAATAAATCAACGTGCAAGCGTCAGCACAATCCAGTTTGCAGCGATTGGAAAAAGTGCGTTATGCCACCCAATTTTGGGATCAACATCTTGCGCAAGCCTTTAACGAGCGTCAACGTTAATGATTGGTGCGCCTGTTAGAAACCGATGATTTTGATGACGGCATTGCTAGACGCAAATATAAAAACTTGGTCGCCACGTCTGACGCCACCGCCGCGCGTGATTTAACCGAACTGGTCGAATTGGGCAAATCTGGGGACAGACCCCGGGACAGACCCCGGGACAGACCCCGGGACAGACCCCGTATGGGGTTGGTTAGAGTGCGAAGTCGTTGAAGTCACTGGTATCGACGGATGAATCGACTTGACCGACCAAATAGGAACTGATTTCAGATTCTTGGGGGGCGACTTGTACATTGTCGGAGACTAACCAGTTATTCATCCAGGGCAAGGGATTGCTTTTGTTTTCAAAAATGGGGTTGAGCTTAATGGCTTTGATGCGGGTATTGGTGATGTATTCCACATAGTCTTTTAAGATGCTGGCGTTTAAGCCGATCATGGAGCCATCTTTAAACAGATAGTCGGCCCATTGTTTTTCTTGTTCGGCGGCTTCGCGGAAAATCTCGTAAACCGTTGGTTCATTTTCTTTGGCAATCGCCATCATTTCAGGATCGTCTTTGCCTTCTGTCATGATGTTGATTAGGTTTTGGGTGCCGGATAGATGAAGGGCTTCATCTCGGGCAATCAATTTGATGATTTTGGCATTGCCTTCCATCAGCGAGCGTTCGGCAAAGGAAAAGCTACAGGCGAATGAGACATAAAAACGAATGGCTTCCAGTACATTAACCGACACAAGGGTTAAGTAAAGCGCCGTTTTAATTTCTTTTCTAAAGGCGTCGTTTTTGCTCAAATCAATTTCTTCGGCATACATTTTATTGGTGAGGGCAATCAGGCGGTCGTAATAGACGGTGACACTGACAGCGCGTTTAACGATTTGTTCATTGGCGACAATGTCATCAAAAATCAGCGAGGGGTCTGACACGATATTACGAATAATGTGGGTGTAGGAACGACTGTGGATGGTTTCAGAAAACGACCAGGTTTCGATCCAGGTTTCGAGTTCGGGAATGGAGACTAATGGCAATAATGCGACATTTGGCGAGCGACCTTGCACGGAATCCAGCAGGGTTTGGTATTTTAAATTGCTGATAAAAACGTGTTGTTCATGATCCGGCAAATTCGCATACTCTCCACGGTCAGAAGACAAGTCAACTTCTTCAGGGCGCCAAAAAAAACTTAGTTGTTTTTCGATGAGCTTTTCAAAAATGGGATGTTTTTGTTGGTCATAGCGAGCGACATTAACATTTTGGCCAAAGAACATTGGTTCTTTTAGGGCATTGTTGGATGAACGGCAAAATGTAGAATATGAAAATTTTTCGTTACAGCTCATAGCGTAAAAATCCTAAAAGAGAAAGTTGAACCTGCTTTGACATAAATCTGCAAAGAGGACTTAAAATATTGATGAGAAATTGTAGCCTATTTAACGCTTGCCTTCTACTCATTTAACTTGGCTTCAAGCTGTTCCCATTGTTCAAAAGCGGCTTCCAAAGCCGTTTCACAGCCATTCAGGTTGTCGAGCTGTTGTTGGGCATCGTCACGTTGGTAAAAGTCAGGGTCGCTCATTTGTTGATGCAAGCTTTCCAGTTGTTGCTCTAAATCTTCAATTTGTTGCGGTAAGGCATCATATTGACGTTGTTCGTTAAAACTGAGCTTTTTAGCCTTTTTAACCGGTTCTGATTTTTGACCAGGCCTGGTGGTTTTTGGGGCAGTTTTTTCCAAAGTGGCCGTTTCCGCCAAATGAGCAGGTCTTTGGCGTAACCAGTCATCATAGCCGCCAATATATTCATTGACGACACCGGGCGCATCAAAGACGATGGAACTGGTGGCAACACTGTTTAAAAACGCACGGTCATGGCTAACAATCAGCACTGTGCCCGGGTAGTCCAACAATAACTCTTCAAGTAATTCGAGGGTTTCAATGTCTAGGTCATTGGTCGGTTCGTCGAGAATCAGCAGGTTGGATGGTTTGGAAAAAACTCTGGCCAATAGCAGACGATTTCGTTCGCCGCCGGATAAGGCTTTAACGGGTTGGCGTGCTCTTTCCGGTGTGAATAAAAAGTCCGATAAATAGCTCATAATGTGTTTGCGATGGCCATTGATTTCAACGTAATCGGATTCTTCCAACACACTTTCAACCACGACCTTGTTTTCATCCAATTGGTCTCGGTGCTGATCAAAATAGGCGATTTGAATATTGGTGCCGAGTTTAACGGTGCCGGATTGGGGTTCGAGCTTGCCCAGTAGCAGTTTGAGCAGGGTGGACTTGCCGCAGCCATTGGCGCCGATAATCCCAACCTTATCGCCTCGCGAAATCAGTGTCGAAAAGTGTTGGATAACGATTTTGTCCGGCCAAGCAAAACTGAGATCTTCCACTTCGATCACTTGTTTACCGGAATGACTGCCTTGGTTAAATTGTAAATTGGCTTTGCCTTGTTGGCTGCGACGCGCTTTATGTTCTTCGCGCAGCTTTTCCAAGGCACGAACGCGTCCTTCATTGCGGGTACGGCGCGCTTTGATGCCTTGGCGAATCCACACTTCTTCTTGCGCTAAGCGTTTGTTAAATTCGGCATGGGTTTTGGCTTCGGATTCAAGCTGCGCTTGTTTGCGCGCTAAGTAGGTGGTGTAGTCGCATTCCCAATTATGAAGCGTGCCTCGATCTAGCTCAACAATTCGGGTGGCCAGGGCTTGTAAGAAAGAACGGTCATGGGTAATAAACACCAAGCTACAATTAAGGTTTTTTAGAAAATCTTCTAGCCATTGAATGGAGGGGATGTCTAAATGGTTGGTCGGTTCGTCCAGTAATAAAATGTCCGGGGCTTGAACCAAAGCCTGTGCTAATAAGACTCGACGCTTCATTCCGCCTGAAAGGGATGAAAACTCGGCTTCTGCCGGGAGCGATAATTTGGAAATAATGGCATCGACACGTTGGTTGAGCGCCCAGCCATCTTGGGCGTCGATGGCTTGTTGCACCTTGGTCAGTTTAGCCATCAGTGCTTCTGAATAATCGTCTGCCATGGCGTGGCTAAGTTGGTGGAAGGCATCAAGCTGTTCGCCAATGTCACCTAATCCTAACGCAATAATATGAAACACGCTGCCGCTGACGTCATGCGGGACTTCTTGTTGCAGTTTGGCAATATGAACCCCATCTTGAACAATGCGGGTGCCTTCGTCTGCTTGAATCGAGTTTTCGATGATTTTCAGCAAGGTCGATTTGCCTTCGCCATTGCGGCCAACAATGCAAACGCGTTCGTTGGGTTCGACTTTGAAAGACACCTTGTCTAATAAGGTTTGGGTGCCATAACTGAGGCGCAGGTCGCGTAAAAAAAGCAAAGCCATATTTTATTTATCTCTAGAGGGGTTCTTGGCCGCTATTCTATGCTTAGCTTGACCAAATTGCACGTTGAGAATGACATTCCCTGTTACCTTCATGGTTTGAATGTTGAGGGTAACGCCGGGTAAGTTTTGCCAAAATCGAATGACCCGCTTTGTTTTTTCCGGGGTACTGACCCAAAGATTAAATAATAAACAACCTTGCAGTGAAACGAGTCGCGCTAGCTGACTTAAAAAAAGTTCTTGGGCAAATTGAAATGGCATACTGTCACTGTCATACAGGTCAATAACAATGACATCAAATGCGGTTTCGGCTTGGTCGGGCCATTCTTTCACAAAAACACCGGCATCGGCTTCAATGGGTAAGATCACCTCGTTGTTGGGCAGCTGAAAATATTGATGGGCAATTTCAATCACGGCTGCCCGTTGTTCAACCAAAATCTGAAGGCAATTGGGCATTAACAGGTGTAATTGCGTTGCTAAACAGCCGCCACCAAGCCCGAGCATCAGTACGCGTTCAACGGGTGCTTTGTTTGAAAAATCTAAAATCGCTTCCAGTAAGCTGGCTTGATATTCAAAGGCCAGGGTGCAGGGGGCGTAGAGATAAGCACGGCTTTGTTCAACTAAGCTATTAAAGTAAAGACTGCGCGTGTCTGCTGTTTCAACCACTTGAATCAGCCCAAATTGATCTCGAACACTGTGAATGATTTTTCCGTGCGGGTGTCTGGCCATCGTCAATACTTAACTCTTAATGGCTCAACCACCATAGCCGTAATTTGAGGCCAATGCTGGTGCTATACCCCACTTCAACAAAGGCAATATTGCCGTCTTTGTCAACCAAAAAACTGGCGGGAACCGCGCGTGCACCAAAGCGCTTCATCAGTTGCCCTTCCTGGTCGTTAACGATAATATCGGCATTCATCTGATTGGATTTGGCATAGGCTATTAGTGCCGTATCGTCATCCGATTGGGTGGCAATATTAATCACCGCATAGTCTTTGGCGACCTGTTCAATGCCGTCTTTGGCGAAGTCACAAATCGGACACCAGGTTGCCCAAAAGTGAATCAATACCGGTTGCCCTTGGTAGTGGGCTAACTGAATGGGTTGACCGGTAATGCTGGTGGTATTCAGTTCCGGTGCTTTGCCTTCAATCACCTCTCCTTGCATAAAAGGGCGGATGGCAAGATAAATGACCAAAACCAGCAAAAGTGTGAGCAGGTTTTGAACCCAATTGCGTTTTAACAGGGGAATTTTGTGTTGTGGTTCTGTCATGAGCGCTTGTCCAATGTAGAATATCAGCGGAGAGGGTTTTGAGTGCCCTTATGATAACAAAGGAAAAAGATGGACGCAGAATTTTGGCATCAAATGTGGCAACAACCGCAACAGGGGTTTGATCAACCTCAGCCCAATCATTTTTTAACCCGTTATTGGTCCGCGTTGAAGCTGAAAGGCAATGAAACCGTGCTGGTGCCTTTGTGTGGTAAAAGCGTCGACATGACTTGGTTAGTGCAACAGGGGCATTCGGTATTAGGCGTGGAATTAAGCCGAAAGGCATTGGATGCTTTTGTTGCAGAACATCATCTTAGCGCAGAACCGCTAGAACATGCTGTGTTTGAGGGGCATCAAACGGCCGAAATGCGCTTATTTTGTGGGGACTTCTTTAAACTGTCGGCTCACGACTGTTCTGAGGTCAGCGCGTTTTACGATAGAGCCGCTTTAGTGGCCTTACCAGCGGATATGCGCCAACGCTATGCGGCACATCTAGCCGAGGTTTGCGCTGACGGTGTAAGCGGATTATTGGTGGTGATGGATTACGATCAAACCGCGATGAGTGGACCTCCATTTTCGGTGTCGGATCATGAAGTGGTGCAATTGTTTTCGGAGCATTTTGATTTACAAAAAATCGCATCGGAAACCTTACAACGCAAAGGCGTTCAAATAACAGAAAGCGTGCATCTTTGTCAGCGCAAAAGTCGCTAATTGAGGCGCCACTTGTTATTTTCAGTCGAATCGATTATGTTAGCGCCACTATTTCAGGGACAGAATAATTGATGGATAATGAGGCGTTAACAAACCAACCGACCCCCCCGGAAACGCCCTTGGCCGTTTTGCGAACGGTATTTGGCTTTCAAACATTTCGCGCCCACCAGCAAGCGGTGATTGACGATTTATTGTCGGGTCAGGATTGTTTTGTGCTGATGCCAACCGGGGGCGGTAAGTCGCTCTGTTATCAAATCCCGGCATTAATTTTGCCCGGGACAGCGATTGTGGTGTCGCCACTGATTGCGCTTATGCAAGATCAGGTCAGTGCGCTCAAAGCTTATGGTGTGCGTGCCGCTTATTATAATTCCACTCTGGATGCGGATGCTGCAAATCAGGTATTAATGCAATTGCACACCGGGCAACTGGATTTATTGTATGTGTCGCCGGAGCGGCTGTTAAACGAAAGCTTTTTTAAGCAGCTCCAACAAATGCCCATCTCTTTATTTGCGGTAGATGAAGCCCATTGTGTATCGCAGTGGGGGCATAATTTCCGTCCCGAATACAGTCAAATTGGTGCTTTGCGTGAGCGATTTCCACAGGTGCCCTTTTTGGCTTTAACGGCAACCGCTGATGAAGTCACTCGGCAAGATATTATGCAACGATTGCATTTGCAGCATGCGAAGATCCATATTGGCGGTTTTGATCGAGCCAATATTCGCTATACGGTGTCGGAAAAAAACCAGCCGATGAAACAATTGTTAGCCTTTTTAAACAGTCAGTCGGACAAGCAGCAAAGTGGCATTGTTTACTGTTTAAGTCGTAAGCGGGTGGAGGAGGTTGCTTTAAAATTACAAGAAGCCGGTTTTCGAAGCAAAGCTTATCATGCCGGGTTGCCGACAGAGATACGCCAAAGCGTTCATCAACAGTTTATGCGGGATGAAGTGACGATTGTGGTGGCAACGGTGGCATTTGGCATGGGCATTGATAAACCGAATGTGCGGTTTGTGGTGCATTATGATTTGCCAAAAAATATTGAAGGCTATTATCAAGAAACCGGCCGGGCAGGTCGAGATGGCTTACCGTCAGAGGCGTTGTTACTGTATGGCGCTCAGGATATCGTCACTGCCCGTTATTTTGTCAATCAAAACCCGAATGAAGCACAAAAGCGCATTGAAGCGCATAAGCTGGATGCGATGGTGCAATTTGCCGAGGCGGTGACCTGTCGGCGCCAGGTGTTGTTGCATTATTTTGGCGAAGAAGCCCATCAGCAATGTGGTAACTGTGATGTGTGTTTGAATCCGCCAAGGTTTTTTGATGGAACGACCGAAGCGCAAAAGGCGTTATCGTGTGTTTATCGATTACAGGAATCTTTTGGCATGCGCTATGTGATTGATGTATTACGCGGTCTGGAGCATGAGCGCATTCGTCAATTGAACCATCAGCAACTCAGTACCTATGGCATCGGTAAAGATTTGTCAGCAGCGCAATGGACATCCATTTTTCGACAACTCATCCATTTAGGCTATTTGCAGCAAGACATTCAAAATTATTCGGTCTTGAAGCTCATGCCCAATGCCGGGGAAATTTTAAAAGGGCAAAAGCGCTTACAATTAGCCGCACCGCGACATCAATTGGCATCTTCAAATCGAGGGTCACGCAAGCAGGATAAAGCGAATTTATCTGCCGGTGAGTTGCAAGATTTTGAAGGCTTGAGACAATTACGAAAAGAGATTGCAGACAGTGAAGAAAGACCTGCCTATCAAGTTTTTGGGGATGCCGTCTTGATAGAGATGGTTCAGAAACGCCCTCAAACGGAGAGCGCATTATTGGCCATTAACGGTGTTGGTGAACAAAAGCTGGCGCGTTATGGGTTTGAATTTTTACACTATTTAAAACAGCTCGACAAGGCTTAAATAGCCTTAAAAGACAGCAATATTCACCAGGCCTGGTCGTTTTTAGGCCATTTTAAAGAGATTTTGATTGTATGAAAATATGGGTAGATGCAGACGCTTGTCCCTGCGTGATTAAAGAGATTTTGTTTAAAGCGGCGCAGCGTACTCGGATTCCGATGACTTTGGTGGCGAATCATGCCATGCGACTGCCGCAACAACACTGGATTGATTTTATACAGGTGGGTCAAGGGTTTGATGTTGCCGATAATGCCATTGTTAAACGCATCGTCTCGGGCGATTTGTTGATTACCGCAGATATTCCATTAGCCTCGGAAGCGATTGCCAAAGGCGCGACGGCATTAAACCCAAGGGGCGAGCTCTATACCCTTGACAATATTCAGGCACGTTTAACCGTGCGCAACTTTATGGATGCGGTGCGTTCCAGCGGTGTGAATACCGGTGGGCCGCCGCCATTAAATCAACAGGATCGTCAGGCGTTTGCCAATCAGTTAGATCGCTTTATACAGCGATATTTATCAAAAAACCCTTCGCAAAAACAGGAGAAGCCGCGTGAGTGAAGCAACCTTTTTAGATCTGGCCGAGTTACGTCAACGCTATTTAAAAGGCGGCTTGGATGAAGACAATACCGCAGAGAACCCCTTTAAACAATTTGAAATTTGGTTTAAACAGGCGCAAGAGGCGGATTTACTTGAGCCGAACGCGATGAGTTTATCGACCGTGGATGCACAGGGTCAGCCGAGTTTACGAACAGTATTATTAAAACAATTTGATACAGATGGCTTTGTATTTTTTACCAATTATCAAAGTGAAAAATCAAAACAGATTATGCAAAATCCGAGGGTGGCATTGTTGTTCCCCTGGTTGGCGTTAGAGCGCCAAGTGAAAGTCTTGGGGAAAGCGGAAAAGATTTCACTGGCACAGTCGATGAAGTATTTTGCCAGCCGACCCAAGGGCAGTCAGATTGGTGCTTGGGTCAGCCAACAAAGTCAGGTAGTTTCCTCCAAACAGGTGTTGTTGAGTCAGTTTGAAAAAATGAAACAAAAGTTTCAGTCCGGTGAGGTGCCGTTTCCGGATTTCTGGGGTGGTTATCGGGTGGTGCCGCATCAAATTGAATTTTGGCAGGGGGGCGATAATCGGTTACATGATCGGATTTGTTATGACCGGAAAGCGGGTGAAAATCGCTGGTTGAAGCAGCGGTTAGCCCCTTAAAGTTCTGAGTTCAAAGCCGATGACAATCATGGGATGAGGCTAAGTTGCTATTTTAAGTTTGCATAATCAATGGCGGCCAACAACTCAGCTTTTAGGGCATGGAGTTTTTCAAGCCCCTCTCTCGCGGCGGTCAAATTGCCTTCGGTTTTTTGAGTAATAAGCTGTCGTCCCATAGCGTGAATTTGTGAATGCAGTGTTTGAATGTGGTGATGCTGAGATTTCGTGAGCCTTTGTTTGGCTTCATCGTGGCCTAACCAATGTGTAAAACGACATTTTTTTTCATCCATTTCAGGTGGCCAATCGGTGCGGTTGGTCAGGTAAAATTCAATCTGATTAATCCAGGCGCGATGTTCAATGGCTGCGGTAATAAAAACCCGTTCATATTCAGTGGCATGTCTTATGTTTTGCCATTGGGGTTTAGTGTGCCAGTGGTGTAACCATTCAAATACTTGATCAGCGGGCATGGGGTGGCTGATTTCATAGCCTTGTATTAATTCATAGCCAAGCTTTAATAACAGATTGGCAACATATTCGGTTTCTACGCCTTCCGCAACCACATTCAGGTTAAAGGCTTTACCCATGCCAATAATACTTTCCATAATGGACAGGCTTTGCGGATCGGTTTGCAAGTCTTTGACAAAACTCAAATCCGCTTTGAGTTCATGAACCGGCAGGGTCTTGAGATAGGTTAGCGAGGCATAGCCGGTTCCAAAATCATCAATCGAGAACTGAATCCCCATCGCCGTACACCGTTTCATAACATTGGTTGTGCTCACAATGTCTTCAATGGCTGAGGTTTCTAATATCTCAAAAGTTAATAAACTGGGCGGAATTTGATGGTATTTAGCTAATGATTTCTGTAAATGGTTGGAAAAACGGTGATCAAGCAATAACATGCCATCAATATTAACGCTGACAGGGAGTACTTTGCCTTGTTCATGCCAGGCTTGCATTTGTTTTAACGCCGCTTCAATGACCCAAAATCCTGCATCAAAAGCAATGAACGGGTTTTGAAATAGGTGTACAAATGCAGCTGGCTGTAACAGTCCTTTTTGTGGATGTTGCCAACGGATCAGCGCTTCCAATCCATAAAGTTTACCTGTTTTTAAGTTGACTTTTGGCTGGTAGTATAGTTTGAGTTCATTTTCAGCAAGGGCTTGCTTAAGTTCAATGATTTCAGCGCTGGCGGCTTGATCTGTTTGCGACGCATCAAATACATAGGTTTGGTTTTTGCCGCGCATTTTGGCTTGATACATGGCTTGGTCGGCTTGGCGAATCACCTGCTCGGCATCCATGTCTTGATGGGGGTGGAAAAAAGTCACACCAATACTGGCAGAGACACTAAAGGTCATGTCGTTATAGACAATCGGTTGATTGGCGTGATCTAAAAATCGCTGCAATAAGGGCGTTAGGGTTTTCAGTTGGTCGGCATTTAGAATCACTGCCACAAATTCATCTCCACCATAGCGCGAGATGCTGTCTTCGTCACGGATGGCACTCCTAAAGCGTTGAGCAATGGTTTTCAGCAAGTAATCACCCGCCTGATGGCCGTGCTGATCATTAACGGCTTTAAAGCCATCCAGGTCAATAAACAGCACGGCAATGGAGGTATCATGCCGCTTGGCGCTGGCAATCGCTTGATTGAGGCGATCTGCAAACAGTAATCGATTGGGTAGTCCGGTGAGCATATCGTAGTGTGCAATCAGCTCAAGTTGGCTGCGCTGTTCTTTTTCAACGGTAATATCCGAAAAGAGGGCAATATAATTTTTGATGGTATCGTCTTGATTATAGATAGCACTAATGGTCAGTTTCTCCGGGTAGATACGACCATCTTTTCGTTTGTTCCAAATTTCTCCAGACCACCTGCCCTCTTCAATCAGTTGACGCCACATTTTTTCATAAAAACTTTTGTCTTGTTTGCCGGAGTTCAACAGTTTGGGCGTATTGCCGAGCGCTTCGGTTTTTTTGTAGCCGGTAATCTGTTCAAAGGCTTGATTGACATTCAGAATGACACCATTTGGATCGGTAATTAAGATGGCTTCTTGTGCATGGGTAAACACGCTGGCAGCTTGGCGCAGTTCATTTTCAGTTTCAGTTTGTTCGGTAATATTTTCAATCAGGCCATCAATCGAAATTAGTCGACCGGCTTTGTCGAGGGTGGCATGTTGAATCAGTTTCAGGGTTTTACGTTTCGCTGAAGGCGAATTGAAACGGAAGCTGAATTCGTTTTTTACCTGCCGCTTTTGAAGCAGATTTTGAATATTGGCTTCAACAGTAGCTTGGTCTTCCGGCAAGCATTGAATGACCGAATGCCAGGGCTGGTTTAATATTTGATCAACCGGGATTTCAAAAATTCCCACGGCGCTGTCACTGATATAGGTGATGATACCTTGCGCGTTTAAGCTGTATAGACAGTAGTTTTCACCAATTTCATCCACCAAGCGTTCATATTGATGTTGTTGTTTGATAATTTTTTGATTGGCATGCTGTTGCTGAATGAGTCGCCAAACTTCATTGGCCAGTAGCTGAAGTGCATGGACATTTTCTTGGGTATAATCTGAGGGTTTATTGGCAAGCGCAAACAGCATTTCCACTCGATCTTTGCCCATCACCGGTACGATAAGGAGCCGGTTTAACTGATGCATTTTATTCAATAAGCCAATCTCATTAGGGGTTTGCGAAACCTGATTGATGATGATCGGTTTTTCGGTCTCTAACACTTGTTTTTCAATACCGGCATCTGCAAACCGGTAGTGCGAAACGATATTTTGTTGTCGTTGGTTACGAAGGGTTTGGCTTGAATGGGTAATGAGTTCAAATGTCTGCGAAGAATGATTGACCAGGTAAACAAAACCGATTTGACTGGTGATATGGGATTCAATTTCATCCAGCGCGTTTTGAATAAAAGCTTCTTCATCCAGTTTCGACGCTTGCAGCGGCAAGGCCAGTAAAATTTCGTCTAAAGCGGCTTTTTCACTCAGTACCTTTTCATGCCGTTGCACAAGCTGCATGGAGTTGGATAAGCGTTGATGCAAGTAAAGGGCTCTGAGTAAGCTGATGGCCAAGATGATAATGAGGATGCCGATCAAAAGAATATCGGCGGTGTATTGCTGCCAAAATTGTTTCAGGCTGAATTGGGGGGGGATATGATAGGGTTCAATCTGAAGGTCGCGTAAAATTTTTTCGTAGGGTAAATAGTCCAACGGTGGAATAAACCCGGCGATCTGCGCAGCGATAGCGGCGGGATGATCCGCGGGTAAATTGTATAGCGCTAATGCAACTTGCTTGGTGGTGGCTTCATCAATATGACTGAGTACCACAAAAGGCCATTCCGGATAAAGTGTTGTTGATAGCTTAAAAGGATAGTTAAACAGGTTGCGGGCGTGAATGATTTTGATTTCAGAACCCGACAATTTACCTTCTTTAATCCATTGTTCAAGGATACCAGTGCGGACAAAGCCGACATCTGCTTTTTTCGATAATACCGCTTTAATCACCCGTTCATTATCGTGAATCGTGAGGAAGTTTAAGTCTGTTTGTCGCAGTTCCGTGTGTTTGGCAATTTCTGCCATCGGCATGCTAAAGGCACCTGAGCTTCGAAAAGAGGGGATGGCAATGGTTTGTTTCGCCAAGTCGTTTAGGGTTTGAATATCCTCTCTGGTTGCCAAGCTGAAAATAACCCCGCCAAAGCTATTTAACCTTTTTCCTTGATAAGCGGTTTGCATGGTGGCAATTGCATTGTTTAAGGCATTTTCATGGCGAATGATTTGATAGAGGGATGGGTTGGCCAGAACCAAATCAATTTGGTTATGCTGAACAACGGTTCTGAGAGCGGAATCACCCATTGCATAGAGTTTAATCGTGTGATTTGGCAAATTTTCGCTCAAGTAATCCGCTAGCGGTTGATAACGCGCTAAAGTGGTTTCAGTATTGGAATGTGCGAAAACAGCCAGATTTAATGAGGTTTTTGCATGATCCGCTTGTGCATTGCCAAAGCACAGTAAACTGAAGAGGATCAGAAAACGGAGTCGGATGATCAAAAGAGGGTTAATAATATGCAGCATTGGGGCTATTTTTGGGTAGAAATTGGTTTGTAAACAGTTGATCTAGGTCACGCGGAAGCTGATCTGCCGAAACCCCGGTATAGGGCATTAATCCTTTTACAATGGTTTTTAAGGTCTCTCGGTCGGATAAAATGGCATGATTTCTTTCTAAAGTGGGCAATGCGATGCCTCTGAGTCCGCTTTTCATAACGTCAATCGGGAATCGGTTGTGGATGGTATTGGTCATTTCATACAACATGTCACTGGGATTAGATTGGAACGATTTTAACATCTTAAAGTGGGTTGTGGTTAAATCTGTTAAGGAATTGCTCAGTGTTGATAGCTTGTCGGTTGTTACCGCAAGCACATCATAGTTCATGTTTGGCAGTTGGCGGCTGTCAAAAATCACCTTAAAGCCTTCTGCTAAGAATGGATGCGCATAGGGTTCATAAGAAATCGCGATATCAATCTGATCGCTTTTCCAGGCGTCATATTGTTGGTAGGGCGCCACCGCCACGGCGGAAATGTCATCAAGCGTTAAATGCGCCGCTTCCAGTAATTTATGCAAGATGAGTTGCCCGTGCGCCGTTGCTTCATAGCCAATTCGCATCCCGGCCAGTTCTGTTAATTTTTTGGTGTGATGGGGCGCTAACACCATATCCGCACCGGCAGAAATGTCAAAAATCATAATGACCGTCATAGGGATGCCTCTGGCGCGAGCAATCAATACCTCATCCAAACTGAGTGTTGCAACATCAATTTCTTTTTTTGACAGAGCCGATAGAATTTCACTGGCGGAACGATATTCGGTAAAGTGAATGTGTTTGGGTAATTGACCTAAACGATGGCCTAGGTGCAGAAACTCATAGCCTAGCCAGGGGTGAGAACCTATTCGAACAAGATTTGGCTCGCTGCAACCGCTTAATCCGAACATTGCTAAACCAGACAAAAAGCAGGTTCCAAAAGAACGACTGATAAATTGTCTTCGAGATAGTGTCATGAAATTTATCCATATTTTTTAAAGGGTTTGCTAATCATATCATAGCCAGAATTTGGCTTGAAATTATCCCATTAAGTTTAGCGCTAAATTTTTTTGGGGTTCGTTATAAATGTCACCTGTGTTAGTTTGATACGGAGGCTAACAGGGTCGTGTAAAGATCATAGCGGGTATTGGGACTTGAAATCTGCGCATTGGGCGTTGGGCCGATTAAAGGTTGGGCTTTTTTAGGGCGTTTGACCACCACCCGTTTTTGTGCGACTTGAAGGGCAGCGGCCAGTAGGGTCTGACTGTCTTGGTCTGAGCCGACCAATTGTTGTAGCGCCTGCATCTCTTTGGGGGCGGCAGCTGTTTTCTTTTTTTCGGGATACATAGGGTCGCAGTAAACTACGTCGCAGTGAACGGCGCCTTGCGATAAATAGTCTGCGGCATCTGCTTCGATTAGGGTCATGCGTTCCATAATGGCACGAATGTCTTTCGGGGTGTCGGGGTGTTGGGTGCGTTCAATGGCATCTGCGAGCAAGGCAGCAATAATCGGTGAGCGTTCTATTAAAGTGACTTGACAGCCTAAGCCGGCAAACACAAAGCCATCTCCGCCCATGCCGGCGGTGGCATCGATGATGTGCGGTTGTTGTTGTGCGAGTACCGCGCGTGCCAGGGGTTGCCCCTTGCCGCCGCCGAATTGACGACGATGGTTTTTTTTGCCTTGAATAAAGTCAATAAAAACCGGGCCTGACATATTTGAGAAAAGGGCCAACTTATAGTCGGCAGAACCATCGGTTGTGCAAGGCTGTTTGGGGTCTTGCCACCAACCCAGTTGCATTAGTGGCGGGGCGTCCAGTTCTTTAGTCAGCGGCAGCCCTAACTTTGTGGCTAGAGCGTGAGCGCGTTCAGGCAGGGCAGTCTCGGTAATGGCAATGAGCATGGTCAGCGCGATTAGCGGTCTTCTGCAAAGCCAAAGGTTTCAGCGATATAGTCAATGTCTTTATCACCGCGTCCTGATAGGTTAATGAGCATCGTTGTGCCCGGGTTTTGCTGGCCGTGCTTCATGGCCCAAGCCACCGCATGGGCACTTTCTAATGCAGGGATAATCCCTTCTCGGCGTGATAGTTTATAAAAAGCATCCAGGGTTTCAGCGTCAGTAACGCCATGATATTGCACTTTTCCGGCGGTTTTTAGGTGAGAATGTTCTGGCCCGACACCGGGATAATCCAAGCCAGAAGCGATTGAATGAACCGCTGCCGGATTGCCTTCGTCATCAGAGAGCAGTAAGCATTTAAATCCATGAATCATGCCGGGTTTTCCGTAAGTCATGGTGGCTGAATGTTCGCCCGGTTTGGTGCCTTTGCCCAGCGGTTCAACCCCGTTTAAGGTGACGGTTTGATCTTCGATAAAACCAGAAAATAGCCCCATTGCATTGGAGCCGCCACCAACACAGGCACCGACTTGATCCGGCAGTTCGCCCACCATTTCTAAATACTGTTGGCGAGCTTCATGCCCAACCACCGATTGAAAATTACGCACCATCATTGGGAATGGATGCGGGCCAACGACTGAACCAATGGCAAATAAAGCAGTATCCGCTTGTGGCACATAAGATTGAAATGCCGAATCCACCGCTTCTTTTAAGCTGCGACCCCCAAATGAAACCGGCACGACTGTGGCCCCCAGTAATTTCATGCGGGTCACGTTCGGGGCTTCTTTGGCAATGTCGATTTCGCCCATGTGAATTTCACAGGCCATCCCAAAATAGGCGGCTGCGGTGGCCAGCGCCACGCCGTGTTGTCCGGCGCCGGTTTCGGCAATTAATTTGGTCTTGCCCATGTGTTTCGCCAATAGCGCTTCGGCCATACAATGATTAAGTTTGTGTGCGCCGGAATGATTCAGGTCTTCACGTTTTAAATAAATATGGGCGCCGACATCTCGGCTGAGATTATGGGCATAGTAAATAGGGGTCGGGCGACCTTGGTAATGTTTGCGAATATAGTTGAGTTCATTCAAAAAGTCGGCAGAGCGTCCTAAGGTTAAGTAAGCTTGATTGATTTCTGCGAAATGGGGTTCAAGCTCTGGCGGTAAAAAAGCGCCACCAAAATCTCCGAAATACCCTTCGGCATTGGGAAAGTTTTTTAAATAAGACATAGCCGTTCCTTTTGAAAGTTCAAAAATGATATAAATGACGCAATTAAGGGTGCGCTGACTAAAAGGTAAAGTCGATTTTCAGGTCGATTTGAGGAGTCATTTTAATCAAAAAATGACCAGGCCTGGCCATTTTTTGATAAAGACGGGGGGATTATGGCTTGCGGCCACCGATCATTCGGGTAATGATTCCGGGTTCTTCTCCGGCTTCTGCTTTGATAATGGCAGCAAAGTGTAAGATTAAAAACGGCACTAAATACCATAATGCCAATTGGTGGAATTCTTCAATACTGTGTTTCCAGTCGGCAGGGCCATAGACCATCAATAACCCGCTGATAAGCGATAACGCAACAAAGCCATAAAGCCCGAGATAAGCAATGGCTTTGATTTTTTCCTTGGCCGTCGCGGTGGGGTCAAAAGGGCTTTTGTAATAAAGGCCATTGGCTTTCATATGGGCAAAGCGAAGGACTAATAACACGGTTAAAAAGTAGCCGGCATATAAATGCCAATCGAACATGACGTTGCGAATGGACTTGGCAATTTTTACGGCATCGGATTCACTCAATTGCGCGTTGGCGAGCTGAGGGGCATCCATCAGTATTTGCGCCATGTGATGTTTTTCCATCCAGCCAAGTCGTAACAGCACCGTTAATAAAATCAGTAACATGCCAAAGGCAAACCCCCAATGTAGCAGGCGGTGAACCAGCGGGTAAAAAGCCTCCTTAGTCTTGTCCATAGATAAATCTCCTATCGGTTATAAGTGGTGAAGTTGTTATTATTTGTCTAGTGCAGATTTTGCCTCCATTGGCAGACTTTGCCTGAGTAGTTTAAAGCTTAAACCTTAACAAAATATTAAGAGTAGACACTTTTTTTGAAAATTTTTTGTCGCCTTAAAAAGGGGGCAATAGACGCGGTGAAAATGATTTCACGATACAATGACGTTGATTGAGGTGCGCTATATTGTCAAAAGAGGTTTAAATAAAACGCAGATGAGGTTTGTAAAGGTTGCAGTGCCGGGGCCGTTTTTGGCGCCTTTGGATTATGTGATTCCCGACACCTTGGAGACAGGAGAGCTGCCTGTGGTTGGGGGGCGAGTGTGGGTGCCTTTTCGACGTAAGGTGTTGGTCGGGTTGGTGATGGATATCTCCGATCACTCTGATTTGGCGGTTGAAAAGATTAAACCGCTGGAAGCCGTTATCGATGCAGACGCTGTTTTTTCAGATAAAGACATGCAATTTCTACGTTGGGCGAGTCATTATTATCACGAGCCGATTGGCCAGGTGGTTCAGACGGCATTGCCGAAAAGGCTACGTGGCGGAGAACCCCTTAAAGTAAAGGGGGTTGCTGCTTGGCAATTGTCCGCATCGGGTCTTTTAGCGGAAAAACAGCTGGTAGCAAATGCCCCGCAACAACGAAAGCTTTGGGCGCTCTTGCAAGCGCAAACGGCCCCGGTGGGCGCGCACTTTTTGAAGCAATTTTTTCCGGGAAACTGGCGGTTACCGTTAAAGCGGTTGCAAGAAAAGAATTGGGTATCTGAAACCGAAATGCCTTGTGTAACTGCCTTTTCGGCACGCGAAAAATTACCCAGGCCTGGTCATATTTTGCATCCGCCACAGCAAGCGGCGGTGGATGCGGTTTTGGCCAGCAGGGGTTTTGGCGCTTTTTTATTGGAAGGGGTGACCGGTAGTGGCAAGACTGAAGTGTATTTGGAGATTATTCAGGCGGTGATCGCAAAAGGCCGGCAAGCCTTAGTATTGGTGCCGGAAATTGGACTTACACCGCAAACGGTTCGCCGTTTTGAAGCCTTTTTGCAGACGCCGGTTGCGGTGATGCATTCGGGGTTAAATGATAAAGAAAGGCATTGTGCCTGGTCTGCGGTCAAACACCATGAAGTGTCGGTTTTATTGGGAACGCGTTCAGCACTGTTTACCCCTTTTGCCGATTTAGGCCTGTGTATTTTAGATGAAGAACATGACTTATCTTTTAAGCAACAAGAGGGGTTTCGTTATTCTGCGCGCGATTGTTTGGTCAGACGCGCGCACTTGCATCAAGTGCCGGTGGTGCTCGGGTCGGCAACCCCGTCCATTGAAACCTTGCATAATGCCTTGGCAGGGCGTTATCAGCATTTGAGGTTATTAGAGCGTGCCGGTACGGCTCAAATGCCGACGATTCAGTTGCTGGATGTTCGTGGTCAAAGGGTTCAAGCAGGGGTTAGCGAAGCGTTGCAACAAAAAATCAGCGCACATTTAGCTCAGGGGAATCAAGTGCTATTATTTTTAAACCGACGCGGTTATGCGCCGGTGTTAATGTGTCATCAGTGTGGCTGGCAAGCCGTTTGCTCCAGTTGTGATGCTAATATGACCTATCACCAACAGATTAATGCGTTGCGGTGTCATCATTGTGGGGCTCAGCAGGCGGCACCGAGAAGGTGCCCTGATTGCGGTTCTGCTGACTTTGAACATCTGGGGGTTGGCACCGAGCAATTACAGCGTTGGGTGCAGACACATTTCCCGCAAGCGTCTTTTTTACGCATCGATCGGGATACCACGCGTTTAAAAGGGCAGATGCAAGCGCTGACTGAGCAAGCAAGTCATGGCGAGGCGGATATCTTAATCGGAACGCAAATGTTGGCTAAAGGACATCACTTTCCCAAGGTGACATTGGTGGCGATGCTTGATATCGATCAAGGTTTGTTCAGTTGTGACTTTCGCGCTGCCGAACGTATGGCACAATTGGTTATTCAAGTCGCGGGGCGATCAGGTCGAGGTCTATCTGCCGGTGAAGTGGTGATTCAAACGCATCATCCTGAACATCTGTTGCTTAAAGTGTTAGTTGAGTCAGGTTATCCGGCCTTTGCGCAACACGCTTTGGCCGAAAGGCAGCAGGCCGATTTGCCGCCTTTTCAGTATCAAATATTGTTGCGGGCGGAAGCCCTGGATGGACAATTAGGTTGGTTGTTTTTAAATGAAATAAAACAGGCATTAAATTTTGCTAAAATGGCGATACTGTTGCCCGAATTTGATAACGAAAACAGATCCTTGACATCGGAATCTTCAGCCGAAAGGCGAGCATTGAGTGTGACAGAATCGAGTCGATTAGCGGTTTTGGGACCGGTCAGTGCACCAATGTTAAAGCGACAAGGCCGCTTTCGGTATCAACTTTTATTACAGGGACGTAAAAGAAGTGAACTGCATCAATGGTTGGCTGAAGTGGAAGGGTGGTTGTATCAGCATCCACTTGCCAAAAAAGTCAGATGGTCAATTGATGTCGATCCACAGGAAATGACTTAGGGCGTTCCTTAGGTCTTAAAATCGCTCCTCTCGGGGAGAGGTTCTTAAAAAGTAAGGGAAAATCAGTGTCATTGTTAGTCAGACTGTTTAAAGCGTTGAATGCCAATCAGCATCCGGGTCAAATCGCACTGTCATTTGTATTGGGCATGATTTTGGGATTGACACCCTTGTTTTTCGCTCACAATCTCTTTACCTTAATGTTGGTTTTGTTATTAAGAATTAACCTCTCAGCATTAATTGTTGCCACGCTATTCTTTAGTGGGCTGTCTTATTTGTTAGATCCGTTATTCCACCAAGCCGGGCTTTGGATATTACAAATGGAATCCTTACAGCCTTTGTTGACCGAATGGTATAACCAAGCCTTTTGGCGTTGGATAAACTTTAACAATACCTTGGTCATGGGCAGCGTATTGGTTGCTTATGGACTCAGTGTGCCGGCTTTTGTCATCTTTTGGGTGTTGGTTAAAAGCTACCGTCAGCGATTTTTAAAATGGGTCAATCAATTTAAAATCATTCAAATTCTCAAAGGAGCAAAAGAAGCTGAATGGCTTTCTGGAATCGTCAAGTAACGTCTGCAATGGATCACGCTAAACCGTCAGAGTCAAAGATGCCGAAACCCAAAGGATGGATTCGATGGTCAGGGTTAAGCTTGGTTGTGGCCGGGGTTGGGCTGTTTTTGCTCATTGGTTATTTGGGGATTACCCTCGCATTAAAGTCACAATTAGAAAAAAGCGTGTCCAATATATGGGGCGCAAAAGTTGAAATTGGGGCGATTGACTTAGGGGTCTTTCCCTTGGGAATTGGCTTGCGGGATCTCCAAGTCACCGATCCTAAAAAACCGATGGAAAACTTAATTCAAATTCATCGAATCAGAGTCGCCGTGAACTTGTATCATTGGGTGGTGGGTCGAACCGTTATTGAAGAAGTCCTGTTAAGTCATCTAGCCCTGCACCAACCTCGCCAAACGTCCGGGGCTTTGCCGAAACCGCCGCCGACTCTTGCGCCCAAAGTGAAAGCGGTGCCCACCGGGGATAAAAAAACACAAAATGATCTGGCGATTCCCTTGCCAAAAATGACGGTGCCAACACCGCAACAAATGCTGTCAAGAGAATCCTTAAAAACCGTCACGATCGCTGAGGATATCGAGCAAAAACTCGCCGAAATTAACCAGGCCTGGTTAAAATTGGAGGCTGAAATCCCTTCACAGCAATACCTTAATGACTATCAAGCTCGGTTTAAGACTTTAACGCAAGGCAAGATTGATTCTATGCAGGCGTTTGAAGCGAAAAAAGCGCAATTCGAATCGTTGAAACAGGAACTTGAGGGTAAACAGCAGTCGTTAAATGCCGCGCAAAAAACCCTGAAGAATCATCTCCCGGGATTACAACGACAAGTCAATGATTTAAAAAAAGCGCCGCAACAAGATTATCAACGCTTGCTTGACACCTATTCATTGGATGCCTCGGGTTTATCGAATATCAGTTATTTATTATTTGGTCCTCAAGTACAAACTTGGATCAATGAGGGGATAAAATGGGCGCGTAAGGCGGAACCTTTGATCGAAAAATTCAAAATCTGGCAGGCTGAAAAGGCTCAGCAGGCATCTAATGCTGTTGCTGAGGATGCCAAGCGGTTCAAAGGTCAGGACATTCATTTTAAAGAATATGATCCTCAGCCGGATTGGATTATTAAACGCATTGCCATTGAAGGCGACGTTAAATGGGGACATATAACCGCCGAAGCCACGCAAGTGACGCTGGATCACCCTAAAACGCAGATGCCGATTTTATTTAATGTCGTTGTTAAACCCGACAATGATCAACCCGCATTAACCCTTAGCGGTCAAGGGAACGCAATTGATCCGCAGGCGCCTTTTACCGAAGTCAAAGTGCATTGGCCACAGCGCCAAGTGTCTGATTGGAAAATATTAAAGGATCGTAACTTACCACTGGCGATGCAAAAGGCAATCGTCGATGTGAAGGGTCATATTTTGCTGAAACCCCAACAACAAATAGATGCTTGGTTGAATTTGGATTATCAACAGGTTGATATGCAAATTGTGGATTCGCCATCAAAAGACGTGAACCGTTACCTGGCACCCTTATTCAGCGATATTGATGCCTTTAAAGTAACAACGGAAGTCACCGGAGATTGGTATGCGCCCAAAATCGGTGCCAATTCAGATTTGGATAAAATCCTCTCGGGTGCCTTTGATCAGTTATTAACGCAAGAACTGTCAAAGCTAAAAACCGATTTAAAAGCGCAATTGGATGCCGAGCTGGCCAAACAGCTTCAGCCGATTCAAAAGCAACTGTCGGTCTGGTTAGACAAAGATTCTCAATTGGCGCTGCAACAAAAAGGGATTGGCCAGATATTGAATTCCAATTGGCAGGCAAATGCCAAGAAAGCTTTGCAGCAACGTTTAGATGCCGAAGTGACGAAAGCAAAACAGCAGGCACAAGCAAAAATTGATGCTGAAAAAGCCAAGTTGGATCAGGCCAGAAAAGACGCAGAGGCAAAAGCCAAAGCCGAGCTTGAAGCACAAAAAAAAGCCGCTGAGAAAAAAGCTAAGCAAGAAGCTGAAAAAGCAGTTGGAGACCAGGTTAAAAAACTTTTTAAGTTTTAGTGTGTCGACTGTACAGCGGTTCGACGGATATGAAAAACGAATACAGATAACTATATTAAAAATTATCGAGGAAGGTATTTATGAGAAACAACTTACCCATCACCCAGACTGAAAGAGTGGTGCCAGAAGGGTATATACTGGTTTCGGAAACGGATCTTCAGGGCAATATCATTTATGCAAATGAAGATTTTATTAAGATCTGTGGCTACTCTAAAGCCGAACTGGAAGGCCAACCGCATAATATTATTCGTCATCCCGATGTGCCTGAAATCGTGTTCGCTGATTTATGGGCAACCTTGCAAAAAGGCGAGCCGTGGCATCAATTGGTTAAAAACCGTTGTAAAAATGGGGATTACTATTGGGTGGAAGCCAATGTGGCACCGGTCATTAAAAATGGCAAGGTTACCGGGTATAAGTCAATTCGTAATCCCATTACCGATGCTGAAAAAACTGCCACTGAGGCTGCCTATAAGTTAATAGCGGCTGGCAAGTTGCTGATTAAAGGCGGCGCTGTCATGAAGCCGTGGACGCAAAAAATCGCCCATTGGAGCCCTTTGCCCCAAAAATCAATCTTGGGGAAAACCATGATTCCGCTGGTGGTGATGTCCATCATGTGGAGCATTATTTTGCAATTTTATTTGCAAAATGTTGCCGATAATTTGTATGCCGACGCAGTGGTTGAACGTCAGGGGGTGCTTAGTGATAATTTGCAATCTGAAGTGGATGCGCTTGGAAAAATTGCCTTAACCAATGCAGTCGGGATCGCCGGGAATTCGGCGGTTATCTATGGACTTTACGATAAACAAGAGACCGCTTTGTGGCAAATTCTAGAAGTCAACTACCAACAATATGTTGACCGAGCCGATTTGAAAGGGATTGGGGTGGCGATTTTTGATGCGCAATTGAAAAAAATTGCCAATAGCGGGGTGGCGATTGATTCACCTAAAATGCCTTCAGAACCCATGACCCGGGTTCACTTTCAGGAAACCGGGGGGTTTGTTCAAGCGTTAGTGCCCGTTCCTTATGGTGATAAGATCTTGGGGGTGGTGGTGATGAATCTACCGCTAACGCAGATTGCGGCTTCAGAAGAGGTTTCCGATCATTTTTATGCTGCGCTGTCATTTACGGATCAAAGGATATCTGTGGTAAAGGGATTTGAAGACTCTCCTGTGCAGTCCTTGTTGGCTCAGGTCAATCATGCGCAGTTGATTGAAGACGGTTATGCGGTGGTAGACAATCGATTGTTGGTTTTTGATACCATCAAAGAAAAAGATCGCACCTTGGGTGCGCATTTGATTGCTGAGCCCATGGTGATCTTAGATAAGCTATTAAGTGACACCTACTTTATGATTTATGTCGCACAAGGCGCCATGTCCGGCGGCTTTATTTTACTGCTGATTCAAGTTTTCTGGCGGATGCGTAGCTCGATTTTAAATCCGATGAAACAGTTAACTCAAAAACTCGCCAAGGCTTCTGAAGAAGGCAGTTTATCGGTTAGAGCGGATGTGGTGGTAGAGGATGAAATTGGTCAGATGGCTCGCAACTTTAACCATTATGTTTCTTCGGTACAGCAATTGTTGGTTGGGGTATCGGATATGATCTCTGCCTTATCAAAAGGGAATCTGGAACAACGTATTGAGCAGGATGCCAAAGGCGATTTAAATCTATTAAAAACCGATGTCAATCAATCTGTTGATAATATTCAAGAAGTGATTTCTGAAATTGAGAAGGTGATTCATCACCTTAAAACGGCACATTATCAATTTGATTCTACGGCGGAGTTTAAGGGAGCCTTTGCGACGATGATGGGCGATTTACAAAATGCCATGTCCATTACCGATGAAGCGGTTCAAGGGATTAATCGCACTATGACATCGATTGCAGAAGGGGATTTTTCAAGTCGCTTAACGGCTGAGCTTATGGGCGATTTGCAAGGGCTGAAGGAAAATATTAATCATTCATTGAATGCGCTGGAAACGGGGATTAATGACACGGTTTCAGTCATTGTCGCCCAGTCGAATGGGGATTTGACAGAGCGCATGACGGGGCATTATGACGGACAATTGGCACTGATGCAGAAGGCGTTAAACAGTTCTTTAGATAAAGTGAGTCAAGCCATTTTAGGTCTGATGACCAGTGCGAATACTGTTAATGGCGCATCTGAACAAATTGCCCAAGGCAATTTAGACCTGTCAGACAGGATTCAAGAACAAGCGGCTTCCTTGCAGTCGACTGTTCAGTCCATGGAGTCCATTACCCAGATGGTACAAAAAAATGCACGCAGTGCCAAAGAGGCCGCCAGCTTAGCGGATGCAGCGAAAATGCAAGCAGATAATGGTGCTCAGGTTATGGCACAAAGTATTTCTTCTATGCAGGCCTTGTCGCAATCCAGTCAAAAAATTGCCGATATCATCGGGCTGATCGATTCCATTGCGTTCCAAACCAATCTATTGGCACTGAATGCAGCGGTCGAAGCGGCAAGAGCCGGTGAACAAGGTCGTGGGTTTGCAGTGGTGGCCGGAGAAGTTCGTACACTAGCGGGTAAATCGGCAGAAGCGGCTAAAGAAATTCGCTCACTGATTGAAACCAGCGGACAGCAAGTGGTAGAAAGTGAGCACTTGGTGCAAAAATCTGAAAAAGAGTTTTCATCGGTATTGGAAGCGATTTTAAAAATGCAGCAATTGGTTTCTGATATTGCGCAAGCCAGCTCCGGTCAGGCACAGAGTGTCGCGGAGATAAATCATGCAATTGAGGGCTTGGATAGAGTGACTCAACAAAATGCCGCTTTGGTTGAAGAAACGGCTGCTTCTGCGGACACTTTGAAAGATGAAGCCCATCAAATGCGTCAACAGGTTGGCTTTTTTCGAGTTGAAAAATCCGCTGTGCAGGCCTTGCCCCATCGCAGTAAAAAGCAACAAAGTTAAGGGCAAAGAGGAGCTGACTTGAAAAACCGATGGATGCGTGGGATATTGCTGATGGTTGCGGTTGGCTTAACGGCTAGTTGCACCAAAAGCATAAAACTGAAAGTGCTGGAACCCGCGAAAGTGGGGCGAGCAGCCCAAACCAAACAATTGGCGGTGTCCCCTTTCAAAGGAGACAGTGTGGGTTTGTCTTCTAAAATTGAAACGGTTCTTTCAAAACAGCAAATCGAAGGGAAAGCCTTTTTTACCACGGTCAGTCGCAATGAAGTGGATCGGTTAATTAAAGAGCAAAGCTTACAATATAGTGGTGTTTTGAAGGAAGATCGTTTAGTGGAAGCCGGTCAATTATTGGGCGTGCAAGCCTTTGTGAGTGGTGAGGTCAGTGCCGCGTCCGGTCAGGATGAAACCTTTTATGAAGAGCGTTTCCGCTGTTTGGATAAGAAATGTCAGCAATTACAGACCTATCAGGTGCGTTGTACGCGTCGGAATATCACTTTGGCGACCACGGTTAAAATGACGGACGTTGCTTTGGGCGATATTATTGTGGCAGAAAATTTTTCTAAGCATCGCAGCTGGACCAGCTGTGTCGATCAGATGCAACGATTGCCGGCCATCTCAGCCGGGTTAGATGGGTTGGCAAATGAGGTTGCTCGGCAATTTGTAGCCATGTTAACGCCGCAATATCGAACCTTAGAAGTGGTGTTACTGGAGGATCCGGATATTGACTATAATGCCCAGCAACAAAAAACCCTAGAGGTTGCTTTAGCGTTTATAGAGGCAGGACGTTATGATAAAGCAGACAGGTTATTGAGCAGTTTGTTGTCGGCCACTCAAGAAAGATCTTATGTAGCGGCTTATAATTTGGGCGTGGTAAAGGAAGCACGAGGAGAATATGCTCGTGCCAAACGGCTCTATCAATTAGCGGATCAATTGCAAACCAAGCCGATCGAGGCCATTAACCAGGCGGTGGTTCGCATCGATAAAGTGATTCGACAATATGAACAAGCCCAGTCGCAATTGAAACAATGAGAATCGCGTATAGAGGCCTTTGCACGAGATGTCCACGCGAATAAAAAGGGTTAAAATTTGCCACATTTTCGTTGAAAAACCGGCCAATAGCCGGCTATTGACTGCGTTTTTTGCCTCAAGATGAAAAAGTTTCCCACATTTTTGTTTCGCGTTCCACTCATGCAAAGGTCTCGTATCGTGTATAAAGCTTCGGTTTGGTTTTTTATCATGGGGTTATTAATGGGCTGTGTCGGTTCCGACGTAAAGCCTTTAGCCCCCGCTTCAGTCAATTATCCGGATTGGTTTTTAAACCCGCATCAACCGAACGATCGGCAACTGTATGGCGTTGGGGAAGGGCAAACCCGTGACGCAGCGATTCAAAGTGCATTAGTTGATTTATTATCACAACTCAGTATTGAAGTGGCCGCCAGCTTTGAAACACGACTCAGTGTTCATCAGCAGGATTTTGAAAGTGTGGAAAGGGTTTCTGAAAAACAGATTCAGGCCAGTGTTGCCAATACCGAAATTCGAAATTATCAAGTTAAGCAAATACAACGGTTGAGCTACGATAAAACCGTGGCGTTGATTGCCGTATCCCGAAAGCAATTATTGGCTGACATTCAAGCTTCTTTTGAGCAGGCGTTAGCGCGGTTGAAGTCTCAGCAACACGCGCAAACGGGTGACTATCAACTGGTGAATTATCTTTTTTATCGTCGCCACCTTCCGCAAGTGGATGCCTTGCAACAGCAGTTAAAGGTGTTAAACGCGTTGGATCGAGGGTTTGATGATGTTGGCGCGCGCCGTTATTTGCAGCAGTTTTCCGAAACGGCCCTGCAACTTAAACACACACTGGTGTTTGAACTCATAGCGGATGCACCCAGTCAGAAGTGGGTGGCGGTTATTGAAAATGCCTTGTCTCAAGCGGGCTTTAAGGCACAAAAAACGGCCAGGCCTGGTCAAAATGCACAGATATTGTTGACAGCTCAAGTCAGTGAATCGGAGGCGTATGGGTTTAAAATTGTACGGGTCAATCTAAATAACCGAGTGATGAGTGGCGGGCAGCAATTGGGGGGCGAATCCTGGATGTTTAAGGGTCAAGCCTTGTCGAAAGAAGTCAATGCAACAGATTTGGCATTGCAACGTGTCGCCCAAAAAATTCAGGATTTAATTGAGACCCAAGGGTTAAATGCATTTTTAGGATTAGATTTGGTTAGATAAAGGGGCTGCTCAATTAAACGCAATTAACGACTTTGTTGAATCGGGATGTCATCTAAGCGGATTTCGACCACCCCTTGGCGGTTTCGGTGTGGGCCTTTGATGATTTCCGGCGAGGCCCAAGCATGACCATGAACCACTTCATAGGTGGCGGGGATTCGACCTGCTGAACGCAACCCGTCATAGGCATCCAGCATTTGGGTAAAACACTGCTTACCGGTTAATCCCTTAGCAGGTTGGTTGGGTTGTGTGGTGCCAACACGGGTCGCTCCGATGGCCTTTAAATCCTTTAAAACCCCCATGGGCTTGTCATAGGTTAGCGTAAAGTGTTCCACATCGAGTACGGGCTGTCCAAAGCCATTGCGAATCAAGGCATCGCCAATATCGTGCATATCGATAAAGGTATTCACATGGTCATTCGTATCCACTTTTGCCCAGGCCTGGCGTAATTCTTTGAGTGTATCCGGGCCAAAGGTGGTCATCATCAAAAGGCCTTCCGGCTTGAGGACTCGACGAAATTCACTGAATACCAAGTCTAAATCATCACACCATTGCAACATTAAATTGGTCACAATTAAATCAACACTTTGATCTGCGAGGGGAAGCTGGTTGGCGTCGCCATTGATAAAGCTTGTTCGAGCAGAGGATTGACCCAACAAACGTTGAATCCAAGTGGGGGAGGATCGCAGAGAACGGTTTTTGGCAAGTGACAACATTTGCTCAGATAAGTCCAGGCCAATACACGTTGCTTGGGGATATCGCCGTTCTAAATGACGGGTTAAGAATCCCGTGCCGGCGCCCACATCCAAAACCACCTCTGGGTTAAGAGTGATCAGATCGAGGCGATTATCAACATCTTTTGCCACCCGTTTTTGCAGCACGGCGGCATCTTCATACTGAATAGCGGCATGGTCAAAATGCTGTTTGATATGAGCTCGACTGAATGTTTGCATAAAATAAAGGCTGCCTTTAGCGGGAATGGTTTTGTAAAAAGGATAATAAGGCTTCAGCGGTCTGCTGAGGATGTGAGAAAAATGGCATATGACTGGCACCTGCTATGATTTGAATATCACTGTATGGTTGAAGTGTTTTTAGGTCAGTGATCATGTCGGCCGGAATCAGCGGATCCTTTTCTCCTAATAACCAAAGCGTGGGTAAAGTTAATTGTGCTAATAGCGGACGGTTGTCAATATATTTCAATAGACGCAGCCCCTGCATCAGTCCGCTATACGAAGGCAAGTGGCGATCTTGCATTTGTGCGGTCAGTTGTTTCATTAAGGGGCGTGCATTATCACTGCCTTGCAATTGTAATCGCCAAAACTTTTTTAAGACGGCGCCGGATTCGTACACCAAAGCTTGGATAAAGTCGGCCAGTAACGGCGGGCTAACCGCCCAGCGCCAGCCATCATTTTGGGTGAAACGGGGGGTTGACGCCAAACAGATTAAACTGAGTATCTTTTGTGGATAACGTGCGGCTAATTGTTGCGCCAGCAACCCCCCTAAAGACCAACCGAGTAAATGTGTCCGCTCGGGTAAGGCTTCTGCCAATGCCGTCAACCATGCCTCGTTTATGGTATGATCCTCTGCGTTTTTGGAGTGGGCTATTGGGTGACTTTGGCCAAATCCGGGTAATTCAATTAAGTGTAGTTGATAGTGTGGGTGTAACCTGGTCTGCGCCCAAGAAAGCCAAGTTTGATTGTCGGCTCCCCAACCATGAATCAGGGTTAGGCTCTCGGCATTCGGCGCGGTGAGGGTTTGGGTATGGCAAAGCGGTTCAGTCATGGCGGTATTTTACCGTTTTAGTGGTGGGATTTCAGCTTGGCATTGCGCAAGGGCTTGGCAAAGCTGGTCAATTTGCTGGAGGGGATGTGCCGTAGAAAGCGTAATGCGTAATCGTGCGGTATTCGCCGGCACCGTTGGCGGGCGAATTGCCGTGACCCAAAATCCGTGTTGTTTCAACGCCTCTGACCATTGAATGGCTAAGGCGCTGTCGCCGAGCAAAATGGGTTGAATGGCACTGTCGGAGGGCATGAGTTTTAACCCCATTGCCCGTGCTTGTTGTTTAAAATAAACAATGTTTTGTTTAAGCGTCTCTATGCGGGTATTGCTTTGTTGAATCAGTTTTAAGGCGGTTCGGGTTGCCAAGGCATTCCATTGGGGCATGGCGGTGGTGTAAATATAGGGACGTGCAAATTGAATTAAGGCATCAATGGCGGTGTGGGTGCCGGCAACAAAAGCCCCAAAAGTACCGAATGCCTTACCAAAGGTGCCCATAATGAGGGTATTGTCATCCGGGGTGAGACCGAAGTGTTCAAAACTGCCTTTCCCGTGTTTCCCAAGCACCCCGAGTCCATGCGCATCATCAACAAATAGCCAGGCCTGGTAATTTTTGGCTAGCGTTTGGATGTCCGAAAGAGGGCAAAGATCGCCATCCATACTGAAAACGCTGTCTGTGACAATCAGTGCTTGTTGTCCTTTGGACTGCGCTTGTTGTAATCGTTTTTCCAGCACCTCCATGTCATTGTGAGGATAACGTTTGAAATCAGCTTCAGCGTGTAAAGCACCATCAATTAAAGACGCATGATTGAGTTTGTCGCCTAAAATCACGTCACCCTTTTGCATTAAGGTCTGTTGTACCGCCAAGTTGGCCATATAACCGGTGGAAAATAATAGGGTTCGTTCGGTGCCTAACCAGTCAGCCAATTCATCTTCTAACAGGTGGTGTTGCAGGTGGTGGCCGGTCACTAGGTGAGCCGCGCCGGAACCATAACTTAAATCAGCGTTTTCACAGAGTGTTTGGCGAATCTCAACGGCATTGGCAAGTCCTAAATAGTCGTTGGATGAAAAGTTAATGATCTCTAAGCCATTAATATTCATAGAGGGGGTTTGTGGCGAATTGACCAACGGCCGTGAGCGCAGTAAGGATTCGGCTTGGCGTTGCGCCAAACGTGGCGCAAAACGCGATTGCAAGGATTCGATGGGCATGTCAACTAAGCAGTGAGTTCGGTGGCTTGTTGCGCCAGCTTTTGGGCAGCGACTTCTGCTTTAATATTGCGTTGCATTTGAATGCCAAGCTTGGCAAAGAGTTGTTCGTCATGGCCGGCTTCAGGGTTGTCGGTGGTGAGTAGTCTATCGCCATAAAAAATGGAATTGGCGCCCGCGAAAAAACACATTGCTTGCGCTTCATCGCTCAGTTCCATGCGACCCGCTGATAGACGAACATAGGTCTGCGGCATGACGATGCGTGCGGTTGCAATCACGCGGATAAATTCAAACACATCGGTTTTGCCTTTCATGTGCGCTAACGGCGTGCCTTCAACCGGAACCAGTAAGTTGATTGGAACAGAATTTGGATGATGGCGCATAGTACCAAAGGTGCGAATGAGTTCGGCGCGATCTTTATGTTCTTCGCCCATGCCGATAATGCCGCCGGAACAAACATTAATGCCCGCTTTTTGAACCTTGTCGATGGTGTCGAGGCGATCTTGGTAACTGCGGGTGGTGATGATTTTGGGGTAAAAGGCTTCGGAGGTATCGAGGTTGTGATTGTAATAATCGAGTCCCGCTTCTTTAAGCTGCGCGACCTGTTCATCATTTAGCATCCCTAAAGTTAGGCAGGTTTCTAGGCCAAGGTCTTTGACAACCCGAACCATTTCCAGCACTTTTGGGAAGTCTTTTTTGGTGGGGTTACGCCAGGCAGCGCCCATGCACAGACGAGTGGCGCCTTTTTCTTTTGCGACTAAGGCTTGCTCGATCACTTCTTGCACTGCCATTAAATGTTCTTTTTCAACATCGGTTTGATTGCGCGCACTTTGTGAGCAATAGGCGCAGTCCTCCGCGCAACCGCCGGATTTAATATTGACCAAAGTGCTGGTTTGCACTTCATTGGGGTTGAAGTAGCGACGATGTACCGTTTGTGCTTGAAAAAGCAAGTCGTTAAACGGTTGATTCATAATCGCTTGAATTTCTTCAAGTTGCCAGTCATTGCGAATATCGCCCAAAGTCATTGTTGTCACTTTCCATTATGTTTGAAGGATGCGTTATTATAACGAATTAGAGAGGCAATGAATATGACGCAATTTGAATCCTTTGAAAAATGGCTGTTCCCACCGCGATGCGTTTTAAGTGGTAAAGCGACTCAAGATTGGGATTTGGCCGATGACTATTTACGCAAGCTATCGCGCCCAGCCGATGCCGATAAAAAAGGCTGTTTTGTGTGCGCCGAACCCTTGGCGGTGGATGGCGTTTGTGGGCGTTGCTTACAAAGCCCCCCCGCGTTTGAACAGACTCAAGCCGGGTTTTATTATACGTCGGTGATGCAGGATTTGATCCAGGCATTTAAGTACCAACAGCAGCTACATTTGGGCAGATTGTTGGCTCAATTGTGGCAGCCGCACTTGGCAATGCAGGGCGTAGATGCGGTTATCCCTGTGCCCTTACACGCCGATCGCTTATTAGAACGGGGATTCAATCAAGCATTGGAGTTGGCAAGGCAACTGGTTAGCGGTGACGAGCACCCTCAGCTTTTGCCATTTGCCGTTCGTCGCATCAAAGCAACGGCGGCACAGGCATTGTTGGATGCACAACAAAGACAGCAGAATGTGCGAGGTGTTTTTGCAGTGGATGCAGCGGCAAAAAAAACCTTAGCCGCTTGCCGTCAAGTGGCTATTTTGGATGATGTGATGACCACGGGCGCAACACTCAATCAAGTGGCTTTGACCTTGAAAGCACAATTCCCGCATCTCAAAATTCAAGCTTGGGCGTTGGCTAGAGCCAGGTCTCATGCTAGCGACCTTTAATTGCTCGCAACCATTTCCATAAGTTAAAGAGGCTGGATAACGAAGCCGCTACATAGGTGAGTGCGCAGGCGCGTAAAATTTTGCGTGCCGTTTTGAGGTCGGCAGCAGACAAGTATTGGCCGTCTTTTAATAAAGGCAGTGCGCGATTGTAGCTGGCATCCCACTCAACCGGTAAAGTGGATAGGTGCAAAATAACGGGAATGCCCATCGCAATAAAGCCGGCGCCAAAGGTAACCAGACCAATAACCGGGGTATGCAATAGCGGGATAAGGATGGGCGTCAGCATTAAAGCAATGCCGCTAAATTGCTGCATGCGTTGCGCTCGTTCGACCAATACCGTTCTTTGGATAAGTGGGGTATAGTTTTGTTGATGTTGCAATGCATGGCCTATTTCATGAGCAACCGTGGTGATGGCGGTCAGGGAGTTGCTGTGCGCATTATCTTGCGAGATGCGAACCACCTTTGCAATCGGGTCATAGTGATCCCCTTGGTTGGTTTCTTCTAGGCGTACTTCCAGTTGGTATTTTTTGATGAGGTGTTCGGCGAACTGCAACCCCGTTCCTGGAATGGTGGGGTGGGGGGTACGGTATTTTTTTAAAATGGACTGAGTCCAAATATTGGGCACAGAACTGAGCACAAAGAGTAGCAAAAATCCGATCACCAGCCAAGCCATCAGCGCGCTTCCTGTTTAAGGCATTTTAGCGTATCCGCATAGCTGGCATAGTCTAAAGGATGGGTGAGTAATTCGGTTTGTGCGTGTGCGATATGATTGGGTCTTGAGCAATCTAAACGGGCAGTGACACTGGGAAGGTCACTATCCGGGGTTGCCCAATGATGATGTTGCCCCGGTAAAATGGGGGCTTGAGACAATCGCCAGCCTTGAGCCGATAAAAAGCGTTGCTCGGATTGCGCCTTAAGCTGGGCTTGAAGCATTTTAAGGGTTTGAATGACTTTGGATTGGGGGGCTAAAGGGGGCGATTGAGACAGGGTGTTTTGCCAATCTTTGAGTGCTTGAAGGGTTAAAGCATAATCTTCTAAAGTGGCAGAACCCATTATTTGGCCTTGGCGATTGAATGCCCGTGGCGGTGATTGGTTTTGGAAAGCCTTTTGTAGGCTTTTTACCAGTTGTTCTGCTTTATTGGCATACTGTGATCGGTTGGCGGTGTCCAGTTTATAAGCCACGGCATAGCTTGAGAGCATGAGGGCATTCCAAGCCAAAATCATTTTATCGTCGGTGGGAATGTCAGTGGGTGTGCGGCGAAGTTTTATTTGAATGTCAGACCAGTGTTTGGCCGTGGGCTTGGGGAGCCAGCCAAGCTCAAATGGCGGGGGTTGTTGCAATTGCCAAGCGGTCACGAGATATTGAAAGGCTTGTGGATTGAGGCGTTTTTTAAGCGCTTGGCGGGACCAAAGATAAGCACCGCCTTCACGTTGCTGAAAATCGATTGCGGATTGACTGCTCATAAATAATTGTGCGTTGGCATCCCATAAGTGGGTTTCAACATAATCCAGCGTCTGTCGAGCAGTTTGCAAATATTGAGGATTCGCAAACTGATCGGCGGCGACAAAGTAGACCTTGGCTAATAAGGCTTGGGTATAAAGCATTTTTTCAAAATGTGGGCTTTGCCATTCAGGGTCAATGGTATAGCGAAAAAAACCACCATGAACCGCATCATGAAGCCCTTGGTTTTGCATTTGATCCAGCGTCAATTTTAACCAGGCCTGCAAGGCTTGGGGGGGATTGGTTTGCTGTAGCAGCGTGATGAGAAGGTGTGGTTTTGGAAATTTATGACTGGTTTTTAAGCCACCACTCAATTCATCTATTTGTTGAAGTAACTGTTGATTAAACGCTTGGATGAACAGGTCGTCATCGAGTATCAGCGTCTTGGGGTTGCTATCAGAAGGGGTGGGTAGGGCTTTTTTGGCAAGCTGTCGTATGTGCTCGGGATTAGATTGCCATAAATCTATCACGCGCTCTAGGCGGGCGACTAAGGTTGCTTTGGGTAGATAGACAAATGCATAGAAAGGGTGTCCTTCAGGGGTCAGAATGATATGTTGTGGCCAGCCTGCATGACCAGCTGATTTGCGAGAAAATTCTATCAGTGCCTGGTCGGTATCCGGGAGCAGTTCACGATCAATCTTGACTGAAATAAAGTGTTGGTTAAGCAGCTTTGCGACGGCTTTGTCTTGATAGTTTTCCCGCTGCATAACGTGACACCAATGACACGAAAAGTATCCGCTCGAGATTAAAATGGGTTTGTGTAAACGTTGTGCCTCTTCTAAGACGCCAAGGTGCCAGGGCTGCCAAAACACCGGGTCCTTTGCATGCATCACCAAGTAAGGTGACGTTGCGGTGGCCAAGGCATTTTCGGTGAAGATGGGGTTCGGTTTTACGGCCTGGCAAGGTGAATGAAAGCTGATTGCAAACACCCAAAAAATGGCCAGGCCTGGCCATTTTTTATGGGGTTTTAGGCGTTGAGTTAGAATCGGTTGGTTTTTCATTGGGCGTCGTTGTATCTGAATTGGGTTGGTTATTCGGTTCAGAATCGGTATCGCTTTTTTGACGCTGTTGTTGTTCTTTTTCTAATCGATCAAAACTGTCTTCTATCTCATCAAAGGCTTTATCCCAGTCGGTGTCATCATCCAGTTGATCGGCATAGCGGTCATCAAATTCAAAGTCTTGTTCTGTGTCGTCATCCGTGTCCTGTTCTGGCTTGCGGTGTTTGATGAGTCGGGCACCGATTAGGGTTCCGGCTTCATAAAGTAACCACATGGGAATCGCCAGCAGGGTTTGTGAAATGATGTCAGGCGGTGTCAGCAGCATGCCAACGACAAAGGCACCCACCACCACATAAGGGCGGGCGTGAGACATTTTTTCGGCGGACACCATGCCGGATAAAATGAGTAAGATGACGGCAATCGGGACTTCAAAGGCGATGCCAAAAGCAAAGAACATTTTAATGACAAAATCAAGATAAAGCGAGATGTCGGTGGCAATCGTCACCCCTTCGGGTGCGGTGCCGGACAGAAAACCAAAGACCAATGGAAAAACCACATAATAGGCAAAGGCACCACCCGCAAAAAACAGAAAGGAACTGAAAAATAACATGGGGCCTATCAGTTTGCGTTCATGTTGGTAAAGGGCGGGTTCAATAAAACGCCATACTTGATAAAACATAATTGGCATCGCAAAGTAAATCGCTAACACCAAACTGAGCTTAAACGGTGTTAAAAAAGGGGAAGCCACCCCGGTTGCAATCATGCTGGTGCCGTCCGGCAAAAAGCGAGATAAGGGTTCAGAAATATAAGTGTAGATTTCGTTGGCGAACGGGAAAAGGACAACAAAAATGACCAGGATTGCCAAGATGGTTTTGGTGACCGTATTACGCAGTTCAAGCAGATGTTGAACGAGCGTCATTTCAGTATCATTGGGCGGCAGTGCACTCGGCTTCATGAAGGCGATTTTTCCGTAGCTGAGGGGGTTTGAGTCGGTGATTTCATAGGATCGTCAGCACTGTCTGGCGTTTTTTCAGTCTCAGTTTGGTCTGGTTGTTGGTTTTGTTCAGTATTCGATACCGACGTTGGTCGTTTGGGCTGCGCCGGTGCTTTATTGAATTGTGAGCCGTCACTGATCTGGGTTTCATCTTGGCCAAAAGGCCTTGACAAGGTTTGATCAATTTCAAATCCTTGTTGAATTTGGTTCATATCCTCTTGTAACCCCCCGGTGACTTTCTCGAGAGAGTGTTTTTCCTCTTCAAGGTTCATCGAGTCTTGAAGTTCTCGAACCGTTTCACTGATTTCAGAATTGTCTTTAACTGAATTAATGAATCGCCGGGTTTTGCCGATGAATTGACCCATTTTTCGGGCGACTTCAGGCATGCGTTCCGGGCCAATGACCATTAAGGTGATGACTAAGATGACGATAATCTCTAGAAAACCAATATCGAACATGACGCAAATGCCTTTTCAGGTTACTCAGGTTACAAGGAAGCTTAAGGAGATTAAACTTTATCTTTGGTTTCTGATTTAGACGTTGATTTTGTTTCAGCTTCAGCGTCAAAGACATCGCCTTCTTTTTGATCAAGAGTTTGTGTTGTGGTGTCAGTTTTTTTGTCATCTTCTTCTGAAACCGCTTTCTTGAACCCTTTAATGGCGCCGCCTAAATCAGAGCCGACATTGCGCAGTCTTTTAGCGCCAAACAGAACCAATACGATTGCTAAGATGATTAATAATTGCCAAATGCTAATGCCCATTTTTGTCTCCAAGTTGAAAGGGTATGTTTTAATAAGTAACCGCTAATAATATCAGACTTTTGTTTTATTTAAAATAAATTGAGTGATTGGTGTTGTCTGTGAAACCCCTTAAAAAGCTCAGTGTTTTTTGTGTCATGGGAGGCGAGCCGGCCTGTTTCCTCATTTTTTTAGTCACCCAGTAGATGAATGTGCAGGTGAAAAATTTCTTGGCCACCGGATTCGCCGGTATGAATTTTCGTTTGAAAGCCTTTCAGTCCTTGCGCTTGTGCCAGTTGTGGTAACAATAGCATCATATGCCCCATTAGATCTTTATCTTCCGGCGCAAGCTCAAACAGTGAGCGGATGGGTTTTTTGGGGATGATTAATAAGTGTGTTTTGGCCTTGGGATAAAGGTCGTTAATCACAATACATTTATCATCTTCATGCACTATGTCAGACGGAATTTCTCGATCAATAATTTTGCTAAAGATGCTTTTTTCAGTGGTCATGGTTGTTTCCCGGTTATTTTGTCAAGGAGGATGAGTCGTTTTGTGAACGACTCGCTTTTTCTTCATGGCCGGATAGGCCAAAGCGTTTTTGTAATTCTGTCAGTATATCGTCGCTAGAACAGTCTTGGTGTGATAATAAGATTAAAGTGTGGAACCACAAGTCTGCCACTTCATAGATTAGGGCTTGTTTATCTTCTTGGTCGGCAACATCTTTTGCCGCCATAACCGTTTCGGTGGCTTCCTCACCAATTTTTTTTAAAATTTGATCCAGACCTTTGTGATAAAGACTCGCGACGTAAGACTCCTGGGGAGATTGGCTTTTACGATCCGCTAAAACTTGGTCAAGTTGAGATAAAATGCCACTCATAGTCGTACCTCGATGCCTTGTTGTTGCATGGTTTGTTTGGCCTCGATAACGGAGTGTTCGCCAAAATGAAAAATACTGGCGGCTAGCACGGCTTCGGCGTGGCCTTCAGTAATGCCGTCACAAAGATCTTCCAGTGTACCAACCCCGCCGGAGGCAATGACGGGAATCGAAACGCTGTCAGCGATTGCGCGGGTTAAGGGCAGGTCGAATCCACTTTTTGTACCATCTTTATCCATGCTGGTCACCAGCAGTTCGCCCGCACCCAGCGCTTGCATTTTTTTTGCCCACTCGATAGCGTCGATACCGGTTTCTTTTCGGCCGCCATGCGTGAAAATTTCCCATTTATCGGATCCGTCTGCTGTATTAACTTTTTTAGCATCAATAGCGATAACGATACATTGAGAACCAAAAGTATCACAGGCGCCTTTGACAAATCCGGGATTGAAAATAGCGGCAGAATTGATAGCCACTTTATCCGCACCCGCATTGAGCATGGTTCGAACATCGTCAAGTGAGCGAATCCCTCCTCCCACGGTTAAGGGGATAAAGACTTGGTTGGCAACTTCTTCAACAACATGAACAAGGGTTTCGCGTTGATGGGCGGTTGCGGTGATATCTAAAAAAGTAATTTCATCCGCACCTTGTTGATCATAACGCTTGGCGACTTCAACCGGGTCACCGGCATCACGAATATCAACAAATTGGACGCCTTTGACGACGCGGCCATTGTCAACATCTAAACAAGGGATAATGCGTTTGGCTAAACTCATTTATTGCGCCTTTAATGGTTGAGAAAGTTGGTCTGAAAGGGCTTGACCCATTTTGAAATCGAGGGTGCCTTCATAGATGGCTCTACCGGTAATGGCCGCAGTGACACCATCCGCTTCAATCTTAGATAAGGCTTTAATGTCTTCGAGGTCGGTAATCCCGCCCGAGGCAATAATGGGAATATTGAGTGCTTTCGCCAATGCTTGGGTCGCTTCGATATTGACGCCTTGCATCATGCCGTCGCGACCAATATCCGTATAAATAATGGCTTCAACGCCATCATTTTCAAATTGTTTTCCCAGTTCAGCAACTTGATAGTTTGTTACTTCCGCCCAGCCATTAATGGCAACCATGCCTTGTTTGGCGTCGAGCCCCACGATAATATGCCCCGGAAAGGCTTTACAGGCTTCGGTGACAAATTCGGGATGGTGAACGGCTTGGGTGCCAATAATGCAATAGCTAACACCGGCACTTAAATAGGCGTCAATGGTTTCCAGGTCACGAATACCACCGCCAATTTGAATAGGTAACTCTGGAAACGCTTCCCGCACTTGGTAGACGGCTTGAGCATTGATGGGTTTACCTGCAAAAGCGCCGTTTAGATCAACCATATGCAGACGTCTTGCGCCTTCATCAACCCAGCGTTTTGCCATGGCAACGATGTCACCGGAAAATACGGTGGCATCTTCCATGAGTCCTTGACGTAAGCGAACGCAGTTTCCATCTTTTAAATCTATAGCAGGAATCAGTAACATGGGGTTCCTTTATTGTGGGTTCCAATGCAGAAAGTTTTTAAAAAGCTGTAAGCCTGCCGCCGAACTTTTTTCAGGGTGTGCCTGAATCGCAAATAGGTTGTTATGAGCGATAGCAGAGGTGAAAGTGATACCATGTCTGCTGGTGCCCGCAATAATCGACCTATCGTTTGGCGCGACATAATAGCTGTGAACAAAATAAAAGCGACTGTCTTGGGGAATTTGATGCCAAAGCGGGTGATCCTGAGTTTGATGAATCTGATTCCAACCCATGTGTGGGATTTTTAACTTAGGGAAATCGGCTAAATCAAAAGCCTTAGCATGCCCTTTATATAGATTAAGACAATTCACGCCCTGGTTTTCTTCGCTAGCCGTCATTAACACTTGAAGTCCCATGCAGATGCCTAAGAATGGCTTCTCAGCTGCGGATTTTAAGATCGCATGATCAATGCCGCTGGTTTGCAAGGCTTGCATGCAAGCCTTAGCTGCACCTTGCCCGGGGAAAATAACCGCATCTGCATCTTCAATATCTTGCAGTTTTTGGCTAATACAGATTCGCGTGTTGGGTGCAGCAACGTGTTCTGCCGCTTTGGCAACTGAACGTAAGTTTCCCATTCCATAATCAACAACAGTGATCAGTTTTTGATCCGCCATAAACTAAAGCGCTCCTTTGGTTGATGGCAGTTGATCCAACATTCTAGGGTCGGGTGTTAATGCAATACGAATTGCACGTCCAAAGGCTTTAAAAATGGTTTCTGTTTGGTGGTGAGCATTTTCCCCGCGGAGACAGTCAATGTGAAGCGTTACCTGAGCATGATTGACAAAGCCCCGGAAAAACTCAGCCACCAACTCAGTATCAAATCGACCGATGGCTGCGCGCGTAAAATCAGCCTTGAACGTTAAACCGGGGCGCCCCGATAAGTCAATAACCACTCGAGAAAGCGCTTCATCTAAAGGGACATAAGCGTGTCCATAGCGGCTGATCCCTTTTTTATCACCAACGGCTTCTTTAATTGCCATGCCGAGTGCAATGCCAATGTCTTCTACAGTATGGTGGTCATCAATGTGGTTGTCACCCTGAGCATGTATAACCAAGTCAATTAAGCCATGCCGAGCAATTTGATCAAGCATGTGATCCAGGAAGGGCACGCCGGTTGATAATTCGCTGGTTCCGGTGCCATCTAAATTAACCGTCAGTTGGATTTGAGTTTCAAGTGTATTTCGCTGGACACTGGCTTTACGCATAATCGCTCTCTTTGACATGGGGAATTGTTTAAAAAGGCAATTATTATATCGTTTTTTAAAATTGAATGGGGGGGTTAAATCTGCCATTAATTGTCCTGATTAGTTATACCTAATGGAGACTATAAAAAAAATTTGTAGTGGAAAGTCAAAACCAAAGTTGTTTTTTGCGATAATTCCCCTGATTACTTTGATATTCGTCTTACTTGACGGGTAACCATAAAGCTAATTTGAATTATTTATTGATTTAAATTAAGTTTTAATGCGGGATAAGCTGGTTGGTGTTGTAAGAGCCTTTTATAATGCGCCATGAGGTACCGGCTTTTAATCTTAAGTGGTTATTTGAGAGTAAGAGTTGATTAATTTGAAAATAAGAGGGGGATTCCAGCTAATGGATACTACAGTAAAACCACAATATGATAATGGTGTGGTGAAGTACTTAACTGTTGGTGCGGTTACATTTCTGGTGTTAGGGACCTTTTTAGGGACTTACGCAGCATCAGAGTTAGCTTGGCCAGCGTTAAATTTAGATATTGCAGAGATTACGTTTGCAAGATTGCGTGTTATGCATACCAATACGGTTATTTTTGCCTTTGGTGGTATGACGTTAATGGCGACAGCCTTTTATATTGTTCAAAGAACAAACGGTGTGCGCTTATGGAGTAATGGAATGGCTTGGTTGACAGCGATTCTATTTACAATTGGTTTGTTAGCCACTGTCGTCACTATTTCATTAGGTATGACGACTGGTAAGGAGTATCACGAGCAAGAGTGGCCTCTAGCGATTGCCATTGCTTTTGTTTGGACGCTCTATACGCTGAACTTTGTGATGACCATCGCTTCTCGTGATAAAGAAACCCATCCAAACGTTTATGTTGCGAACTGGTTCTTCATCAGTATGATGATTATGATCACATATCTTTATGTGGTAAATGGTTTAGCGCTTCCGGTTTCGTTGTTCCGTTCATATTCATTGTTTTCTGGTGTTCAAGATGCCATGATTCAATGGTGGTGGGGGCATAATGCGGTTGGTTTCTTTCTGACAGCCGGTTTCTTGGGGATTATGTATTACTTCGTTCCTAAGCAATCACAGCGTCCAATCTATTCTTATCGTTTGTCGGTTATCCATTTCTGGGCATTGTCATTCGGTTATGTTTGGCTTGGGGCTCACCATCTTCAATATACGGCTTTACCGGATTGGACAGGTTCGCTTGGTGCAGTTATTTCTCTTGCGATGATTATCCCTTCTTGGGGGGGGGCGTTAAACGGGATGCTAACCTTGTCTGGCGCCTGGGATAGATTACGTACAGACTACATCCTACGTTTCTTGATTATTTCTTTGGCTTTCTATGCGATGTCTACGTTTGAAGGGCCGGTGATGGCTGCGAAAACCGTTAATGCTTTGTCGCACTATACTGACTGGACCGTCGGTCATGTGCATTCAGGTGCATTAGGTTGGGTTGCAATGGTTTCTATCGGTGCGCTTTACCATATGGTTATGAAGCTTTGGGATACTGAGATGTATTCAATGAAGCTAATTAATTTCCATTTCTGGTTAGCAACTATTGGGACCGTATTCTACGTCGTTGCAATGTGGGTATCCGGGATTATGCAAGGTCTTATGTGGCGTGCCTATGATGAGTATGGAACTTTGGCATATTCATTTGTTGAATCGGTCGCCGCAATGCATCCATATTATGTAATGAGAGCCGTTGGTGGTTTCTTATTCTTCTCTGGTGCAGCGGTTATGTTGTATAACGTTGTGATGACAATACGTACAGCAAACGCAAGACAAGAATCAGCGGCAACAGCAAACGCTTAACCCCGTTATACCGTCACCGCATGGGCGATTAAACCTTTTAATCGCTCTAAAATAGAAAATATGAGTTTGAGGAGTAATAAATTCATGGCAACTAGACCGAAAAATTTTGAAGATAGAATAGAACAAAACATCTTTGGTTTTTTTATGTTCGCGGCTCTGCTAGTATCAATTGGTGGGATTGTTGAAGTTGTGCCACTGTTTTATATTCAAGAAGCAATGGATTACACAGAAAAAACCGATGAATATGGAAATGTAAAGAATGAAAAATTTCCGGAACTCGTTTGGGAGCGCACCTTTACTCAAGATGCAAATGGCAAATTAGTTTCTGATAAAGCGCTTTATAAGCAAGATTCACATGGCAATTGGGGGGTCGCTGATTGGAAAGCGGGAGATGGGGTTCGTCCTTATACCCCGCTTGAATTAGCGGGTCGTGATATTTTCCTTCGTGAAGGTTGTTATATTTGTCACTCGCAAATGATTCGTCCTTTCCGTGATGAGCGTGAGCGTTATGGCCATTTCTCACTGGCAACAGAATCCATGTATGATCACCCAATGCAATGGGGCTCAAAAAGGACCGGGCCTGATTTAGCGCGCGTAGGGGGTAAATACTCGGATGTTTGGCACGTAATGCATTTAATGCGTCCACAAAATGTTGTACCTGAGTCGGTTATGCCTGCTTATCCATGGTTAGCGGAAAATGCTATTTCCAAAAGTTTCTTTGGAACTAAGCGAGATATGAATAAACGCTTAACTGTGATGAGAAAATTAGGTGTGCCATACACTGATGAAGAAATTGAAAATGCAGATGCAGCCATTGAGGGTTATACCGAAATGGATGCGGTCATTGCTTATCTTCAAGTGTTAGGCACCATGGTAACGCTTGACGACAGTAAAGTTTATCGTGAGTAAGATTCAAAACTATTTTACAACTGACTGGTCAGCAATGACCACGTCAGACTGGTTAGGTCTGACGATTACGGTAGCGGTATTTTTGGGGATGTTTGTTGCTTTTGTTTGGGCACTGTGGCCTAGCAAAAAAAAACAGCTTGAAGATCAAAAATACAAAATACTTGAAGATGAATAATTGTTCATTTCGATGAAAATTAACGGCTTAAAATGATTTGATTTTAGTGCAAGTCTGTCAAAGCATTAACAACGATTTGAATGAATACGAAAGATAATTTATTCTGAGGAGAATAACCTATGGCACATAACAATCCTTGGCCTGATGAAGGGAATACTGGGCATATTTGGGATGAAGACTTACGTGAATTAGATAACCCACCACCACTTTGGTGGATGCTGTCTTTTTACGCTGGTTTTATCATGATCGTATTTTATACATTGTATTATCCAACCATTCCACTCCCTAACTCTTATACTAAAGGGGTGGCGGGTTGGACTGCAATTGAAGAGTATCATGAAGACTATAATATTCTAAAAGATTGGCGGGAAAAGAAGTTTTCTGGCCAGGAAGAGCAGTTAGCAGCACTATCTGTTGAAGAAATTCTACAGAATGATGAGCTTAAAACTTATGCGGTTAAGACATCAAAAGTATTATTTGGTGATTATTGTGCGGCCTGCCATGGTTCAGGGGGGCAGGGGAATCCTAACTTCCCGGTATTGGCTGATGATGATTGGTTGTGGGGCGGAAAGGTATCTCAAATCAAAACAACCATTACAAATGGTCGTCAAGGTAATATGCCGGCGCGAGGAATGATGGGTAATCTTTCTGATGAAGAAATTAGTCAAGTTACAGATTATGTCATTGCTTTGAGTGAAGGTCGTGCTGACGATGCAGCGGTTGCAGCGGGTAAAGGTGTTTTTGCTAAAGGTATGTGTGTGGCTTGCCATGGTCCTGCCGGTAAGCCATTAGCCCCTGCGGGAGCAGCAAACTTAACCGACGGCATTTGGCGTTTTAGTGGTGATCGTGATGAAATTATCAAAACCATTACTAATGGTGTGAACGTTAAGAAGAATGGTGAAACAACGGCTAATACTCGTGTTGCGATTATGCCATCTTTTAAAGATCGTTTACCGAATGCAGATGTTAACATTAAGCGTTTAGCGGTTTATGTTCACTCTTTAGGTGGTGGTCAATAACACTTATTGTTAGGCTGGCTTGAATATGGTCAGTCGAAACAAAATTTTTAAGTTAAGGAGTTCAAAATGAATGAATTAAATAATGATTGGGTGTTTTATGGCGTTATATTATGTGTAGTATTCGCTGTAGTAACAATTATTGGCTTCGGTTTAAAGGCCTTTAAAGGTATGAATGGACTTGAAGGCGATGACAAGTAATTGCTAAGTCATATCCAAAAACCCGGTTTCTGACCGGGTTTTTTGTTTATAACGCCTGATAAATAAAATTTGTGATTGAACCCCGCTATATTGGTTAGAATTCTTCGATTATTACGTTTCCATAAGGAAGTTATTATGTCCAAAGACCAAAAGTCCAATTCATCTACTGGCCCTGTTAAATCGATGCTTGATGATCTTGATACTTCAAATAAGAATTTACAACATATTGGAGTTGAATATCTTAATGTTCATACTGAAGGAACGGTTCATGCCAAGAGAATGCCCGGGACTTTCCGAACTTTAAAATGGTGGGCGGCTTCTGTCTGGTTGTTTTTCTTTGTTGGCCCTTATATTCAATGGGATAACCGACAAGCGATTTGGTTTGACCTAGAAGGTCGTCAGTTTCATATTTTTGGGATTACTGTCTTACCCCAAGATGTTTGGGTGTTAGCAATGATTTTGTTGTTTTATGCGTTGTTGCTTGCGGCAACGACTGCTATTGCGGGTCGCATGTGGTGTGGCTATGGTTGTTTTCAGACTGTCTGGATGGATGTCTTTACCTGGATTGAAGAGAAAGTCGAAGGCTTGCCAAACAAGCGCGTTAAACTCGATAAAGAACCCATTAGTTTTAAAAAGTTTCGGATCAAACTTCCAAAGTGGATTGCATGGGGTTTAATTGGGTTCTTAACGGGATTTACGTTTGTCGCTTATTTTGATCCTGCAATTGACTTGTGGGCACGATTATTTACATTCGACTGGACTTCAACAGAAAGCACGATTATTTTATCCTTAGCAGCTGCGACCGTTTTTTTTGCGGGCTTCTTGCGCGAACAAACCTGTATTGGTTTTTGTCCTTATGCCCGTATTCAGGGTGCAATGATTGATACGGAATCAGTTGTCCCCACTTATGATTATGATCGAGGTGAACCAAGAGGTCGCCTAAAACGTGCTGTAGAAGGTGATGCAACATCCGAATTAGGAGATTGTATTGATTGTAACCTTTGTGTTGCTGTCTGTCCGACTGGGGTTGATATTCGTAAAGGGCAACAGTTTGGTTGTATTACCTGTGGGCTTTGTATTGATGCATGTGATTCGATTATGGAGAAAATCAAAAAACCGAAAGGCTTGATACGGTATGCTTCTTTGGCTGAGTTTGCCGGTAAGCCATTTGTGCCATTTTATAAACGACCCAGAGTGATAACCTATACCAGTATTATGGCATTTGCTTTGGCCGCAATTATATATGGTATTTCAACCATGTCTCCGATTGATGTTAAAGTGCTTCATGAGCGTGCGCCTTTATTTGTGGCTATGAGCGATGGTTCAATTCAAAATAAATATGTTGTAAAAATTGTCAACAAATCAGATAAGCAATTAGATGCTGAAATTAAAGTCCGTGGCCCAGAGGGGTTAGTATTTATTGTTGATGAAGTCATTCACGTTGAACCCGGTAATGTGGGGACAGCAACACTTTTGGTTAGAATCCCTAAGAAAATATTGACCAAGCAGAATACAACCGTCAAAATTGATGTGCAGGATATTCATAACCCGGCAGTCAAGGAAACTTATAGCAGTATGTTTATCGGCCCTAGGATTCGATAAGGCTGTTCAGGTTATCGAAATGTTTCAGGTATAATATAAGGCTCTATTGAGCCTTTTTTGGAGAGAGATCGTTGGAAAATTCTACTGTACAAACATCACCCGGTTTGAAAGAGAAAGATTGGAGTGTGGTCTGGAAAAACCCATTTGTGATCTTTTGGTTTGCCATTATGATTATCGTATTAAGTGTCAACTTTTTTATGGTGAGTATGGCGATTGTGACCGCACCCGGTTTAACGATTCCGGACTTCTATGAAAAGGGCAAAAATATGAGCTCTATTCTGGAAAAACGCAAACATATGGAAACCCTAGGCTGGGAAATGCAGATTGATTTGGCAATCCCTGAAGTCGGAAAAGATCAGCTCGTCACACTCAGAATGCTTGATAAAGAGGGACGATTTTTTAATGTGGATACGGCAGTGCTTTACTATTACCGCCCTTCAAACATTAAATATGACGGCGAATTAACCTTGAAGTCAACCGGTGAAGTTGGGGTTTATCAAGGCGTATTAAACTTCCCCATAAAAGGTAAATACGACTTGGTTATGGAAATTACGAAAGGCGAAGAAGTCTACAATCTTGGGCGGTCTATTATGGTTAAAGAGGCCTCCTAAGGCCTTTTATGACCAAATCTTGTTTTCACTGTGGACAGTCAATTCCTTCTGATGAAGTTGTCCATTATACCATTCAAAACTCGCCTGAATCCTTTTGCTGTCATGGTTGTGCAGGTGTCTGCGATGCGATATATGAAGCGGGTATGCAAAGCTTTTATCGTCGTACACCGGATGGTGAATTATTATCTCCCCCCCCCCCACCGACTAAAGATATTGAATTTTTTGATTATGATGAAGTTCAGTCCCAATATGTCGAAAATCTGACGCCATTACGTGAAATTACACTGGTTTCAGAGGCGATTCATTGTGCCGCTTGCATTTGGTTAATTGAACATACCCTAGCTAAGATTGATGGGGTTAAGATGGCAAAGGTCAATTTTACCAATAAGCAAATTAAAATCCGTTGGGATAATGATCAAATCCAGCTTTCCGACATCATTAAGTCATTGAATCGTGTCGGTTATGATGCTGTTCCTTATGATTCCTCAGTCAGTGATGAAGCCTTCCGTAAAGCCAATCGTGACTTATTGTATCGACTTGGTTTCGCCGGTTTTGCCATGATGAATGTCATGTGGTTTTCTGTTGCCCTTTATACCGGGGCAGATCAAGATGCGGATTTCAGGCAATACTTTCATTGGATTGAATTTATTATTGCCACGATGACATTGCTCTATTCCGGAAAGCCGTTTTTACAAGGCGCCTTGACTTCTTTAAAATCAAGAACGGTCGGTATGGACGTTTCGATTTCGCTTGGGATTTTGGTGACCTACTTTTATAGTATTTGGGTTACAGTTGAGCCAACCCATTCCGGAAATGCCTATTACGACACCATGATTGATTTTATGTTTTTGCTTTTGATTGGGCGTTATCTTGAGACCATTTCAAAAAACAAGGCCATTGATTCTTCGCGCAGACTGATGGATTTACAGCCTAAAGTGGCGCGCTTGCAAACGGCTAACGGCATTGAAGTGGTACCTGTTCGAAAACTTCAGCCCGGTCAAACCGTCTTGGTAAAACCAGGAGATCAAATCCCCGTGGATGGCATTCTGCTTAAAGGGGCAGGGAATGTCAATGAATCTATGCTCAGTGGAGAGTCCAGAGAAATTTATAAGCAGGCGGGGAGTCCTGTCTCCGCCGGGACTTTAAATCTAGACGGCGCGCTTTCTGTTGAGGTGAGAAGTATCCTTCAAAATACCGCTTTGGGGCGTATTATCCATATGGTAGAAGATGCACAAGGTTCCAAGGCTCCCATACAATGTACTGCCGAACGGATTATGCCTTGGTTCGTTTCGACCGTGATTGCCTTATCATTGCTTACCTTTAGTTATTGGATGATACAACTGGATTTTGAAACGGCAATGATTGCAGCCACCGCAGTGTTGATTATCACCTGTCCCTGCGCTTTTGGTCTGGCCACACCGATGGCAACTGCTGTGGCAACCGGTGTATCCGCACAAAATGGCATTCTGATTAAAAATGGCGCAGTATTGGAAATACTCAATGAAATAGAGCATTTTGTTTTCGATAAAACCGGTACTTTAACGAAAGGGCAGATGCAATTGATGGGGCTGCACTTTGTTCAGGGACAAGAGGATAAAGACTTAATCGAAGCCATTTCACAGATTGAACAACAGTCAGAACACTCAGTGGCAAAGGCCATTGTGACGGGTTTGCAAATGCGATATCCACATTTAAAAAACCTTCATCAAGCGCCGAAATTATTTCAAGCACATTCCGGCAAAGGGGTAGAAGCTAAACAGGGTCAATCACATTATTTGATTGGTACTTCACAATGGTTAAAAGGCTATGGCATTTCTTTACCCGAAACTTTGGTACAACAAGAAGTAGCGCAAGGGCGGCTGGGTCAAACCAGTGTATGGGTCGCCAGAGACCGGCAAATTGTTGCGATTCTATTCTTAGAAGATGAAATCCGTGAAGATGCGGCAGAAACCATATTCCGGCTTAAGCAGCGCGGTAAAAAAGTCTCTATTTTAAGTGGAGATCGCACAGAAGTTGCAGAAACGGTTGCTCAACGACTGGGGGGGATGGAAGTGATGGCGGAAGTGCTGCCCGAACAAAAGTTTGCCATGATTGATGCTTTGAAAAAAACAGGTGTTAAAGTGGCTATGATTGGTGATGGCATTAACGATGCACCTGCCATGGCGCGTGCTGACGTCAGTTTTGCACTCGGATCTGGTACCGATGTGTCAATGGATTGTGCAGATTTGGTTCTTATTAACAATGAATTAAGATCCGTGGATACCGCGGTTGAATTATCGCACCGCACGCTGAAAACCATTAAGCAAAATATTGCCAGTTCAATTCTTTATAACCTGACAATGGTTCCCTTAGCGATGGCGGCTATGCTAACACCCTTGATCGCGGCGATTACCATGCCGTTAAGTAGCTTGATTGTGATTGGTAATGCCGCCAGGATACGAACATTTTTTAGTCCAAAAGCCATCGAACGCCGTCGACAAATTATTCACCAAGTTAGCCAGTAAGGAGAAAAATAAATGGATGTGGTTTATTGGTTGATTCCCATCGTACTGATTATCGGCTTTTTAGTCGTACTGATTTTTATTTGGATGGCAAAGTCGGGGCAATTTGATGATTTAGATGGTGCCGCTAACAGTATATTTATGGATGATGACGAAATGGATTTTGCTGAAAAGACAGAGCCTAAATCAACGAAACAACCTAATTCGAATACAGAATCCACCCAAAAGTAGCCAGGCCTGGTTAAATTTCCTCAAAAATGAATCTAAAAAAACCGTCATTTAGACGGTTTTAGTAGCGGGCAATGGTTTCTTTCGAGGGGTTTTTAGACCTGGAGGTAATCCAAAATCCCTTCAGCAGCTGCACGCCCTTCCGCAATGGCATGAACCACTAAGCTGGAACCGCGAACCATATCCCCGCCTGCAAACACCTTTGGGTTTGAGGTCTGGAACGGCAGTTCAGACGTTTCTTTTGCCACAACGGTTTGCCAATCGGTTAAGGTGATGTCAAAGTCAGTCAGCCACGCCGGTGGATTGGGTTGGAAACCAAATGCGACGATAACCGCATCACAGTCAATCACCGTTTCAGAACCTGCAACCATTTCAGCACGACGACGACCATTTTCATCCGGCTCACCCATACGCGTTTCAATGACCTTAATGCCACTAACTTGGCCGTTTTCAGAGAGAACCTCAACCGGTGCCAGATTAAACTTAAATTGCACACCTTCTTCTTTGGCATTTTTAACTTCAGCACGCGAGCCGGGCATATTTTGTTCATCTCGGCGATAAACACAGAATACTTCCGCTGCCCCTTGGCGAATTGACGTACGGGTGCAATCCATGGTGGTATCCCCTCCACCTAAAACAACCACACGTTTCCCTTCCAAGGAAATATAAGATTCTGGGGTTTGTTGCATATTTAATTGGTGTTTCACATTGCCAATTAAAAAGTCCAAAGCTTTATAGACCTGAGGCAGCTCTTCTCCGGGGAATCGACCTGCCATAGGCTTATAGGTTCCCATGCCCATAAACACCGCATCATACTCGGCGAGCAAATCCTCAAAGGCAATATCATTACCAATTTCGGTATTGCAATGAAATTCAACCCCCATGCCTTCTAAAATACGACGACGTTTTAAAACAATGTCTTTATCCAGTTTAAACTGTGGGATGCCAAACGTCAGTAGCCCACCAATTTCCTGTTGTTTTTCAAACACAATGGGTTTAACACCATTGCGGATTAGAATATCGGCACAGCCTAATCCTGCAGGGCCAGAGCCAACGATAGCTACGCGCTTATTCGTCATTACCACCTGATCCAAACTGGGCGTCCAGCCCATATCTGTTGCCGAGTCGGTAATGTATTTTTCCACCGCACCAATGGTAACGGCGCCAAAATTGGTATCTTCTAACGTACAGGCTTGTTCACATAAGCGATCCTGTGGGCAAATACGACCGCACATCTCAGGCAAGGAATTTGTCTGGTGTGACAATTCCGCTGCTTCAATAATATTGCCTTCTGCAACCAGCTTCAGCCAGTTTGGAATGTAGTTGTGCACCGGACATGCCCATTCGCAATAAGGATTACCACAATGCAAGCATCGGTCGGCTTGAGCGATGGCTTTGTTTGGATCAAATTCTGTATAAATTTCTGCAAAATTTTGTTTGCGCTCCATTGCCGGTTTCTTTTCCGGCAACTGACGGTCGAGTTCTAAAAATTGTCTAACATTTCCCATGATTCGATTCCTTATTCTCCATCCGCACAGCTTGCAAACAACTCTAATAATCTATCCACGTTAATCGCACGCGATTTCACTAACCAGAATTGATTTAAATAACGGCTGAATTGGTTTAGAACGGTTTGACCATAAACACTCTGTGTCTTGGCGACATATTCGGTTAATAAATCACGTAAATAAAGCTGATAAGGTTCTGTCGATTCCGTGTCGATACGAATGGCTTCTACCATTTCGCTATTCAAACGATCCGCTAGGGTGTTATCGGTATCAAGGATAAAGGCCATACCACCAGACATCCCGGCCCCAAAGTTCACGCCTACAGACCCTAAGCTGACAACACAACCGCCCGTCATATATTCGCAACCGTGATCCCCCAAGCCCTCAACCACCGCAGTGGCGCCAGAGTTCCGAACAGCAAAACGTTCACCCGCCGTACCATTTGCAAAAAGCTTACCGCCGGTCGCTCCATACAAGCAGGTATTACCAACGATGGGGGTTGTATGAGGATCAAAAGCCGCCTTTTCAGCCGGGCAGACGATGATTTCACCGCCAGCCATGCCTTTCCCCACATAGTCATTGGCATCGCCGTGAAGGTGCAAATTTAATCCATCGACATTAAAGACACCAAAGGATTGACCTGCAATGCCTGTTAATTTCAGGGTAATCGGACTGGCTTTCAGGCCATTGTTACCATAGCGTTGAGCAATTTCACCTGCAATTCGAGCGCCAATAGAGCGACCAGTATTAATGAGATTAAATTCAAATACACCCCCTGATTTTGCTTTAATCGCAGGAAGAACTTCTGCCAACATGGCTTCCGCCAAGGTGCCCTTATCCCAAGGGGCATTGCGCTCGACTTGAACGGTTTGTGGCTTATCTTTTGGAACACCACCGTCTGAAATAAAGCCCGATAAGTCAATGTTCCTCTGCTTGTCGGTTAAGGGGGCATCAATCACTTTTAAAAGATCAACACGACCGACCAAATCTTCAAGTTTGGCAACCCCTAGTTTAGCAAGCCATTCACGGGTTTCTTGCGCCACAAAAGTGAAATAGTTGATCACCATTTCAGGCATACCGATAAAATGTTCTTTCCTTAAACGCTCATCCTGCGTTGCAACGCCGACCGCACACGTATTTAAATGGCAGATTCGCAAATATTTACACCCTAAGGCAATCATTGGAGCTGTCCCAAATCCAAAGGACTCAGCGCCTAATATGGCCGCTTTAATAACATCTAGTCCGGTTTTTAACCCGCCGTCGGCTTGTAAAATAACCTGACCCCGCAAGTCATTGGCACGCAATACCTGATGGGTTTCCGCCAAGCCCATTTCAAAAGGATTTCCGGCATACTTCACCGAGGTGAGCGGGCTGGCACCGGTTCCACCGTCATAACCGGAAATGGTGATCAAATCGGCATAGGCTTTGGCCACCCCGGCAGCAATGGTTCCGACGCCTGGTTCTGCAACCAGTTTGACTGAGACTAAGGCATTTGGGTTGACTTGTTTAAGATCAAAAATCAATTGCGCCAAGTCTTCAATGGAATAAATATCGTGATGGGGTGGAGGGGAGATTAAGGTGACCCCTTCTACCGAATGACGCAGTTTAGCGATGGTCGCATCCACTTTATGACCCGGTAGTTGTCCGCCTTCACCAGGTTTCGCGCCTTGAGCCACTTTAATTTGAATGACTTCGGCATTGCGTAAATAATGTGCAGTGACCCCAAATCGACCCGAAGCGATTTGCTTAATTTTAGACATTTTTTCGGTGCCATAACGTGCAGGGTCTTCTGCGCCTTCACCGGAATTAGAGCGTGCACCAATGCGGTTCATGGCGGTGGCTAAGGCTTCATGCGCTTCCGGAGATAAAGCGCCTAATGAAATACCGGCCGAATCAAAGCGTTTAAAGATCGACTCAATGGGTTCGACATCGTTTAATTCAATAGGCGATAAGCCTTCTTTAAAGGTGATTAAGTCTCGCAAGGTCATCGCCGGGCGCTCATTCACTAATTGAGCGAATTTCTTATATGCATTTTCGTCTCCTTTTTGAACGGCTTCACGTAAATAGTTGACCACATCCGGGTTATAAGCGTGGTATTCACCGCCATGAACATACTTCAATAAACCACCCGCTTCCATGTATTTACGTGGGTTAAAGGCATATTGAGCCGTTTTAAGCAGATCATCTTGCAAGTGTGCAAAAGCCGTTCCGCCAATTCTTGTCGGAGTGCCTTTAAAACATAAATCCACCACTTCAGCGTGCAATCCCACGGCTTCAAATAATTGAGAGCCACGGTAAGAGGTAATGGTTGAAATCCCCATCTTAGAAAGGATTTTATACAAGCCTTTATTAATGCCTTTGCGGTAGTTGCGAATATATTCAGCCAAGGTGGTGTTTGCATCCAGCTCTTTGGTTGAAATCATATCTTGGATACTTTCGTAAGCCAAATAAGGGAAGACCGCAGTTGCGCCATAGCCAAACAGTACCGCAAAGTGATGGGGGTCACGTGCTGTGCCAGTTTCAACAATAATGTTTGCTTCCGGACGTAACCCTTCTTGAATCAGTCGGTGATGCACCGCACCCGTTGCCATTGCCGCCGGTACCGTAATTTTGCCTGCTTCAATGTTTTGGTCAGTTAAAATGACTAAGGTGATGCCGGATTTAACAGCAGCAACGGCCTGATCACAAACGGCAATGGTAGCCGATTTAAGATCCGTTTGATTGGTATCAAAATGTAAAGAAATCCGTTGATGTTGGTAATATTCATCATTCAATTGCGTCAATTGGGTCATCATCGCGGGAGATAATACAGGTGACTGTGTTTCAAGGCGACGCGCATGGGCTTCGCCTTCGTCAAACATATTCAGTTCGCGACCAAAGCAAGTGTTCAGTGACATGACAATGTTTTCGCGCAAAGGATCAATTGGCGGATTCGTGACCTGAGCAAACATCTGCCGGAAATAATCAAACACGGATCTTTGTTTATGAGAAAACACCGGTAGCGGGGCATCATCTCCCATTGAACCGGTTGCTTCTTGGCCTGCTTCAGCCAGTACGCGGATAATTTGATCACGCTCTTCAAAGGTGATTTGAAAATACTTTTGATAAAGGTCTGTCTGAGTGGTATCCCAAGCTTGTAATGCTTCTTGCGCATTCAGTTTTTCTTCCAAACGCATATAGCCTTTATCCATCCACTCACGATAAGGCTTTGCAGATTTCAAAGTTGCATCAATGGTTTCCGGTTTCAGCAGTGTGCCCGTTTCTAAATCCACCGCGATGACTTGCCCGGGCTTAAGACGACCTTTTTCAATAATGTCTTCAGGGGCATAGTTGTAAACGCCAATTTCAGACGCAAAGGTGATATGACGATCTTTTGTGACCATATAACGAGTCGGGCGTAAGCCGTTACGATCCACACCACAGATAGCATATTTACCGGTGTTGATAACCATGCCGGCAGGGCCATCCCATGGTTCCATGTGCATGGAGTTATACTCTAAAAAGGCTTTTAAATCTGTATCCATGTGCGGCATATTCTGCCAAGCGGGTGGGATCAGTAAACGTAAGGCTTGAAAGACCGGCATATCACCCATCATCAGCACTTCTAGCATATTATCTAAAGAATTAGAATCTGAGCCTTCTTGTGCCACCAAAGGTTTCAGATCAGCCAAGTCGGGTATTAACGGGGTCGCAAACTTACTTTGACGTGCCAATGCCCAGTTTCGGTTGCCTTTAATGGTATTGAGTTCGCCATTATGCGCTAAGAAACGGAAAGGTTGTGCCAAACGCCATTGCGGTAAGGTATTGGTTGAAAAACGCTGATGATATGAAATCAGTGATGATTCAAAATGATCCGCCTTGAGATCCAAATAATACTCAGGCAACTCTTTTGGCATTACCAACCCTTTGTAAGAAATGAGTTGGCTATGTAAAGAAGCAATATAAAAAGTTGAGTCTTGCGGCTCGATTTGCATTTCTGTTTTACGGCGAGCCACAAATAATTTGCGGTTAAAGTCACCATCACTCAACGCATCCGGTGCATTAATGAACACCTGTTCAATTTTTGGCTCCATCCCCGCTGCCTGTTCACCTAAAACCGATGAATCTACCGGGACAGAACGCCAAGCGGCAATGCTCAGACCTTTATTGGCCAAAATGTCGGTAAAGGTGTCGCGTGCGGTTTGCGCTTTGGCTGTGTCTTGGTTCAAAAACATCATCCCCACCGCATAGTTTTGCGATAAAGCGATGCCTAGTTTTTCTGCTTCAAGGCGTAAAAACGCATCTGGTTTTTTAATCAACAGCCCACAACCATCTCCTGTGCAACCATCTGCTGCGACACCGCCTCTGTGTGTCATATTGCCTAAGGATTCAATCGCTGTTTGCACGACCCAATGACTTGGTTTGTCATCCATTTGGGCAATCATGCCGAAGCCACAGTTCTCTTTTTCAAATTCGGGAGAATATAGACCTTGTAAGCTGTTGAGTGAATTCATAATTCAGTTTCCTGTCTGTAAACTTTTATAACCGAACGTTTTGTTGTAAGGGGTTATAAAGGCACTGTTGAGGGTGATTTTAGGTATCTGAGTGCGCAAAAATTAAAATGGTGCGAAATTATACTTTTTTCAAAACGTGAAAGCAAGCCATCGCCTTTGCTGTCAGGCGGATCCGCAAAGTGGTTTGGGTCGCGTTTAGAGGATAAAAAATGGCCAGGCCTGGCCATTATTACAGCTATTTTTGCGACTGGGTCGTCTTTAGCTTCGATCTATTAGCGATGTTCCAGTCATTTCTTCCGGTTTGTCGAGTCCCATCATATCGAGTAAGGTTGGGATGACATCACATAAAGCACCATCGGTTTTCAAAGGATAATCTTTGTCACCAAAATAGACCATTGGCACAGGGAAGGTCGTATGAGATGTCAGTGGCTTGCCGGTTTCTTCATTAAATAACATTTCCATATTACCGTGGTCAGCCGTGACAATCGCTTCGCCATTAACGTCTTTTAAAGCGGTCAGGATTTCGCCCAAGGCTTTATCTACCGCTTCCGCTGCTTTAATGCAGGCATCAAAGTCACCGGTATGCCCAACCATGTCTGGGTTGGCGATATTACAAATAAAGGTATCATATTGACCCGAACGAATTGCATGGATCAGTTTTTCGGTTAATTCCGGTAAGCTCATCTCCGGTTGCAAATCATACGTTGCCACCTGAGGGGAGTTAATTAAAACGCGGTGTTCATTCGCATTTGGCTCTTCAACTCCGCCATTAAAGAAAAAGGTGACATGGGCATATTTTTCCGTTTCGGCAATGCGTAACTGGGTCAATCCTTTTTTAGAAACATACTCACCAAAGGTGTTTCGCAACTTGGTTGGACGATAAGCGATCCGTGCGCCAAATTTTTCAAAATTCTTTTTATATTCCGTCAGCGTCACAAAAGCCGATAGCACAGGCGTTTTACAGCGATGAAAATCCGCAAAGTCATCAAAAATAAAGGCTTTGGTTAACTGTCGAGAGCGATCTGAACGGAAATTCATAAAGATAATAGAATCCCCATCTCTAACCCTTTGGCGCTTACCATTCGCGCGAGGAATGGCTGTGGCTTTGATAAACTCATCATTCTCACCGCGTGCATAAGCCTGTTCAACGGCTTCTTTGGCTGAGGCGGCTTCCAGTTCACTAATGCCACAAGTAATCACATCATAAGCCTGCTTGACTCTTTCCCAACGATTATCGCGGTCAAGCGCATAATAGCGTCCGGTTACCGATGCAATTGTGCCGCCACCCAATTCCGCCATAAAGTTTTCCAATTCTTCAATGTACTGAATGGCGCTTTGAGGTGCGGTATCGCGACCATCGGTAAAGACATGCACCAACACTTTAGCACCCCGTTCGTGCGCCATTTGAATACTGGCCTTAATATGGTCAATGTGTGAATGGACGCCACCATCTGACAGCAATCCTAGAATATGAACTTTACGATCACGGTCAATCGCAGAGTCAATTGCTTTTAATAACGCATTGTTTTGGAAAAAGCGACCATCATCAATGTCTTTTTGAATTCGAGTAAGTTCCTGATAAACCACGCGACCTGCGCCTAAATTCATGTGACCGACTTCAGAGTTTCCCATTTGGCCATCAGGTAACCCCACGGCCATGCCTGAGGTATTAATTAACGTATGGTGATGCGTGTTAACCAGTTGATCCCAGTTAGGGGTGTGTGCCTGTGCAATGGCATTGTGTTGGGTTGCTTCACGGTAGCCCCAGCCGTCTAAAATGATCAATCCAGTCGGTCGGTTGTTAAGGTGCACATCTGTTGTCATATGGGTTCCTTTTGAGAAATAATGGGCGGTTAATAACCGATATTTGCATGTTAACGGTTAATTTTTATAAATTGTCATTTATTGTAACCAGTTTCACTGTTAAAATCATTAGCTTTGAATTTTGAATGATGCTGACTAAGGAAATGTGAATGTTTATTGAATTTGTGGAAGAGCAAATTTTACTGTTTGTGGCGCTCGGCGTCATTATCGCCATGTTGGTAATGAGTTATTTCGGTGACAAATTATCCGGGTTTCAAACGGTAAGTGCAGAAGAAGCCGTACGGCTTTATAATAACGGCGCTTGGGTATTGGATGTTCGAACCGATGCGGAATACAAATCGGGCTTTATCGGAGAAGCCGTTAACCTAACCCCCTCTGAAGTGTCCAGTCAGTTGGAATCGTTAAAGTCGCATCAGGCAGAAAATGTGCTGGTTTACTGCCAATCAGGTGCCAGATCAGCTTCCGTAGCTAAACAGTTGGTCAAAGCCGGATTTACCAAAGTACACAATCTTTCGGGGGGGGTCATGTCCTGGCGTAATGCGGGCTTACCCTTAAACAAAGTCGTTTCGAAAAAGAAACAAAAAAGGGGCGCAAAATGAATCAATCACAAGCCGATACCCTGATCTATCTGACCCAAACTTGCCCTTTTTGTCATAGGGCGCGTCGTTTGTTAGACGGAAAAGGCGTTCAGTATGAAGTCATCGACATTGGTGGTGACTGGGAATTGCTAAAAGAGAAAACAGGTCGTCATACTGTCCCGCAAGTCTTTGTTGGTGGCCATCATGTGGGTGGGTTTGACGATCTTTCCGCAGCGGAGGCCTCCGGGCAATTGGATCAACTGCTTGCATCCGACAATTAACCGAATTTTTAATTTAAAGAGAACTGTACAATGTCAGAAGCGACAGAACAACAAAAACAATTTAGTATTCAAAAAATTTACATGCGTAATATGTCATTTGAATCCCCAAATGCACCTGAAATTTTTACTCAACAGGTGCAACCTCAGTTGGAAATCGATTTAAATGTTGAAAGCCGTACCTTGGAAGATCATGTTTATCATGTGGTATTAAGAGTCACCGCAACCACCAAAATGGAAGACAAAACCGCTTTTTTATGTGAAGTCGAGCAAGCCGGGGTTTTTACCATTATCGGTTTTGACGAAGGTGAAACCAGTTATTTAATCGGTGTACAAGCACCCAATGCGCTATTTCCATTTGCTAGAGAGGCTATTTCCAGCTTGGTGGCCAAAGGGGGCTTTGCGCCGTTACTGCTGGAACCGGTCAATTTTGAAGCCATGTATGCAGAGCATATTCAGCAACTGCAAGCGCAACAAGCGACCAAGCAATAGCATGGGTGTTAACCGACTTGAATCACCTTAACCAATGCCTATGACTCGGCAGCAAACCGCACAAAAAATCGTTGTTGTCGGTGCCGGTGCTTGGGGCACGGCACTGGCCATTCATCTTGCCCGTAAAAGCTTGCAAGTTGTGCTTTGGGCACATCACTCGCAACAAGCCGCATGCTTGAATACAGACAGAGAAAATAAGCGTTATTTGAATGGCATTTCATTTCCCGATGCATTAACCATTACCAGCGATTTGTCAGCCGCTTTAGCTGATGCCACTGCGGTATTAGTGGTGGTGCCCAGTGATGCGTTTCGGCAAGTTTTAACCCAAATGAAAGCCTATTTTGATCAGCAAACCATTCATTTAGCTTGGGCCACCAAAGGCTTTGAACCCAAAAGCAGTTTGATGTTGCATCAGATTGCCCGGCAGGTGTGTGGCGAGCAACAACCCATGGCGGTTTTGTCCGGACCCACCTTTGCTGCAGAAGTAGCCAAAGGGTTGCCTACGGCGATGGTCAGCGCGTCTAACAATGAGCAAGAAGCCGAATTTTGGGCGCAAACCTTCCGCAATGACCGTTTCCGAATGTACACCCAATCGGATATGATTGGCGTGGAAATTGGCGGTGCCTATAAAAACATTATGGCGATTGCCACAGGTCTATCGGATGGGTTAAAACTGGGCGCGAATGCCCGTGCTGCTTTGATTAGCCGAGGCATGGCCGAAATGATGCGGTTAGGCGTGGCTTTGGGAGCGAACCCCGAAACCCTAATGGGGTTGTCAGGCCTGGGAGATTTGGTCTTGACCTGCACCGATAATTTATCCCGCAATCGACGATTTGGCTTGGCATTAGCGCAAGGTCAGGCGAAACCGGATGCGATTATAGCGGAAATCGGTCAAGTCGTAGAAGGGGTTAAAGCCGTTAAGTCGGTAAAAAAACTGGCGGAAGAGCATCAGTTAGAGTTACCGATTATGGAGCAGGTTTATCGGATTGTTACAGGGGCTTGCTCTGCCAAAGCAGCGGTCAAGGCCTTAATGGATCGAGAAGGGCGAGCAGAACAAGAATAAGGTGTTCTGTATTTGCCGTGTTTAAAGCGTCATATTGAATTCCAATTGACGCCAAGCTTCGTAAGCCACCACCGACACCGCATTAGCCATGTTTAAACTTCGGACATTCGGCCTCATGGGAATGGTTAAACGCTGCGCCTCCGGCAAGCTTTCAATCACCGAAGCGGGCAAACCCCGAGTTTCCGGGCCAAATAAAAAAGCATCGCCATCGGCAAAATTCGGTTCGGTATAATAACGGGTTGTTTTGGTGGTTAACGCAAAGACTCGATTGGGTTGAATCTTGGCAAGACAGGCATCTAAGCTTTCGTGCTCATGCAAATTCGCCAACTCAGCGTAATCCAGTCCCGCGCGACGCACCTTCTTTTCGCTCAGGTCAAACGCATAGGGTTGAATTAAGTGCAAATGTGCGCCCATATTAGCACTGAGGCGAATCAGCGCGCCGGTATTTTGTGGAATTTCAGGTTCGTATAAGATGATATGAATCATGGTTAATAACTTTTAAGGTGAAAAAATTGGTCGATTTATCGGTTCAACTCGGCAGTTTAACATTTCGGAATCCGGTTGCCATGGCTTCAGGCAATGCCGGTTATGGCTTTGAATATCAATCCGTTTCAGGATTTTCCAATCGAGACGTCGGCGCTATTTTTTTAAAAGGCACCACCCTAGAACCCAAATTGGGCAACAAACCCGAAAGAGTGATGGAAACGCCTAGCGGATTACTCAATTCGATTGGCTTACAAAACCCCGGCGCTCATGCCGTGATAAAAGATTATCTACCAAAGTGTGACTTAAGCCAATCACAATTTATTATTAATGTATCAGGCGCCACCATAGAAGAATATGCCGAAGTGGTGCGTTTGTTTGACCAGACCGACCTCCCCGCGATTGAAGTCAATATTTCGTGCCCCAATGTCAAAAAAGGCGGCGCGGCGTTTGGCAATGATCCTGATATGGCCGCACAAGTGGTCGAAGCCTGTCGTAAAAATACCACCAAACCCTTGATCGTGAAGCTTTCGCCTAATCAAACCGATATTGCCGAAGGCGCAAGACGGGTGATTGAAGCCGGTGCTGATATGCTGTCCGCCGTCAACACGCTTATGGGCATGCAAATTGATATTCACACTGCCAGACCGACTTTAGGCAATAACCAGGGCGGTTTATCTGGCCCTGCGATTAAGCCGGTTGCCTTGCTGAAAGTGCATCAAATCTATCAGGTGGCCAAGCAGCATCAAATTCCTATTATCGGCTTGGGAGGCATCAGTTGTGCCGACGATGCCATTGAATTTTTATTAGCAGGCGCGTCCATGGTGGCTGTCGGCACTGCCTTAGCCAAAGACCCTTTGCTGGTTAAAAAAATCAACAAAGGCATTGCCCGCTATATGCAGCGCTATGGCTATCAGTCGGTCGCAGAAATCACCGGAAAACTTACTTTAAATACCGATACGGTTCTGTGTGGATAACCCTCAATTAAGAACCCGCAGACACCCTTTAGAAAACGAGAAAAATACATGAAAACACTAGCAGAACAATTAGCCGTTATTCAGCGTGGCGCTGAAGAAATCCTAGTCGAAAAAGAGCTGATCGCCAAATTAGAAAAAGGCAAGCCCTTAAGAGTGAAAGCGGGCTTTGATCCCACTGCACCGGATTTGCACTTGGGACACACCGTATTGATTAATAAATTGCGTCAATTTCAAGATTTAGGCCATCAAGTGCTGTTTCTCATTGGCGACTTCACCGCCATGATTGGTGACCCCACCGGCAAAAGCACCACCCGTCCGCCGTTATCGCGAGAAGACGTCTTAAAAAATGCCGAAACCTATAAAGCCCAGGTTTTCAAAATACTGGATCCTGAAAAAACCCAAGTGGTGTTTAACTCAGAATGGATGTCCAAACTCACTGCGGCCGATATGATTCAATTGGCAGGCACCACCACCGTAGCGCGCATGCTAGAACGCAATGATTTTGGTGACCGTTATCACTCCAATACCCCGATTGCCATTCATGAATTTCTATATCCACTGGTACAAGGCTATGATTCAGTTGAACTCGAAGCCGATATTGAGCTGGGCGGCACTGATCAAAAGTTCAACTTATTGATGGGGCGTACCCTACAACAACATTATGGCAAACCCGCGCAATGTACGCTCACCATGCCGATTTTAGAAGGGCTGGACGGCGTGCAGAAAATGTCGAAATCGCTCGGCAACTATATCGGTATCCAAGATGCACCCAATGACATGTTTGGTAAAATCATGTCCATTTCTGATGAACTGATGTGGCGCTACTATGAACTGCTCAGTTTTGAAACCTTGGAAACCATTGCGGGTTATCAAGCCGCAGTGGCAGACGGTGAAAATCCGCGTAATATCAAAATTAAATTGGCACTAGAACTGATTGAACGCTTCCACGATAAGGCTTCAGCAGAATCAGCCTTGCAAGATTTTGAAACCCGTTTCTCAAAAAATGCCATTCCCGATGAGATGCCCGAATTCACCTTTACCGAAGTCATGCCATTAGCCAACCTATTAAAAGAAGCCAATTTAGTGGCGTCTACTTCAGAAGGGCATCGCATGGTCAAACAAAATGCCGTGAAATGTAACGGAGAAAAAGTCACCGACAGCCGAGCGTTAGTAGACGCCTGCGATGCGGCGGTTTATCAAGTGGGTAAAAGAAAATTCGCAAGGATTACGGTTCAAAAATAAACTCCGAATAACACTATTTTTTCACCCCATTGATACCATTGATGGTTTCTTGTTTTACTAAAATGACTAGGGCGATGCCGCCAAGAATGGCTGCTGACGCTAGCGCCAATCTTAAAGTTATCGGCTCACTGAGAAATAGGATACCCCCCACGGCGGCAATAACAGGTACGCTGAGTTGCAGTGTTGCCGCATTGGTGGCTTTAAGTTCAGGCAGTGCGGCGTACCAAATGGCGTAGCCTAATCCGGAAGCCAGTGCGCCCGAGGACACCGCATACCAAAATCCAGCCGTATCCATGGAGAAATCCTTTAGTGTTAATAGACTTAATACAGCCACGAAAGGGATAGCACGTAGAAAATTACCGGCCGTTACTTTAGTTGGATCGCCCATTCCTTTTCCTCGCAAGGAGTAGATGCCCCATGCAACCCCGGCGACTAACATCAAGATGGATCCGGATAGAGGGGGGGCTGTCAGGCCTGGTAGTAATAGGCCAACAATCCCGCTAAAGGCCACTAAAAGGCCCAGCAATTGTAATTTATGAAGGCGCTCCCCGGTCCAAATTCCATAGCCGATCATTGTCGTTTGCACAGCCCCAAAAAGTAATAGTGCGCCTGTTGCTGTGGGCAAGGTGATATAGGCAAAGGAAAAGCCGGCAGCGTAGGTGAACAAGGAAAATGCTGATATCCAGTTACCCCGTCCGATCTGATCATCTTGTCTAAATTGGATAACTAGCCAAAGTATCATCGCACCGGAAATTAGTCGGATTGCCGTGAAAGTCCCTGCATCTATGCCGGTATGCATGAGTGCGGCACGGCAAAGAAGCGAATTGCCTGCAAAGGCAATCATGGCAAGGGATGTTAGTAATATGATGCGTGTAGACGACATTTTAATCCTTACAGATAAGTCAACACAGCTGATGCTTTGGGTAATGTGCCGAGTTTAAGGTTTTTTGAGCAAAAAGTAACCGGCTGCCAGCAACAAGGCACCTTGTAGCGCTATGGATTCCGGTACGCCAAATTGACTTAATAGCTGTGGGAAAATGGCGGGTGCGACCAGGATCAGCGCTAAGACACGATTTTTCTGCGCTTGGTTTTGTTGTTTTAGTTGTGCTTCGAGTTTTGCAATCTGGTGTGATTGTTGGTTAAAATCTGCTTTTGACAGTTTATCCAAACTTTGGAATACCAACCCGGGTAACAGTGGTGCTTGTTCGATCCAGAAGGGTGCATTGGTCTTGGTGTTTTTTAGCAAACTTTTTAAGCCCACTCTTTCTTGCATCCAGCCTTCTAAAAAGGGTTTGGCGGTATCCCAAAGATCTAATTCATCATCAAGCTGGCGCCCCAAGCCTTCAATATTGAGCAGGGTTTTTTGCAGGAGCACCAGTTGGGGTTGCACTTCCATGCCGAAACGGCGCGCGGTTTGAAACAGTCGTAACAAAAACAATCCAAACGAAATTTCTTTAAGGGGTCTGTCCCAAATCGGTTCACAGACGGAGCGAATCGCCGATTCCAATTCATTGACTCGGGTGTCTTCCGGCACCCAGCCGGATTCAATGTGTAGTTCGGCCACTTTTAAATAATCGCGATTGAAAAATGCCAAAAAGTTTTCGGCGAGATAGCGTTGGTCTTCAGGATTAAGCGTGCCCATAATCCCAAAGTCAATCGCTGCATAGCGGCCATCGGCTAACACAAAAATATTGCCCGGGTGCATATCGGCATGAAAAAAGTTATGTTTGAAAACTTGTGTAAAAAAGATGGTAACGCCTTTGGCCGATAAGTCTGACAAATCAATATCCGCCTTTTCCAACTGATCAATCTCGGAAATACGAATGCCTTCAATGCGTTCCATGGTCATGACATTATCATTGGTGTGTGACCAATAAACATCCGGCACATACAAAAGGTCAGAGCCTTCAAAATTACGACGCAGTTGAGAGGCATTGGAGGCTTCGCGCATCATATCTAATTCATCGAGAATGGTCTTTTCAAACTCTTCCACCACTTCGGTCGGGTGTAAGCGTTTGGATTCTTTAATGGCCGACTCTAGCAGTTTTGCCAGGGATTTCATAATCGACACATCTTGCTCGATAATCGGTTTGATATTGGGACGGACGACCTTAACGACCACTTCACTGCCATCATAAAGGGTTGCGCCATGCACCTGGGCAATCGAGGCTGAAGCCATGGGTTTGGGGTTAAAGCCGGCAAAGGCTTCTTCAATACTGCGCTTTAAACCATGTTCAATAATTTGAATAGAATGCTGTTCATCAAAAGGCGGGCAATCGTCTTGCAGCTTGCGCAATTCAATGGCGATGTCGTCAGGCAATAAATCTTTGCGGGTTGAGAGTGCCTGGCCTAATTTAATGAATATTGGTCCCAGCTCTTCGAGTGCCAAGCGAATGCGTTCGCCACGGCCGCCTTTAGACTGTCGTCGCCAATTCCAGGGAAAAAGCACATTAAGGGTAATTAACCAAGCAAACTTGGTGTCGGTTAACACCAATTTGTCGATCTGATAGTGGGTTAAAACCCGGTTGATTTTAATGGTACGAAACAGCTGGCGGAACAGTTGGCGAATAAATGTCATAAGGTCGGTCTATTTAAGGTTTCGGAGAAGAATCGGCAGGATTATGCGTGGCTTGTAAAACTTCGATTCTGTTGGCCAAAGATTCGACAGCATCGGTGGTTTCAGTTACCTGATGGTTGAAACGGTTAACTTGTGAGGCGGTCGGCAATAATTCAACTTCAAATTGCAGATATTCCTTTAAGGTTTCAGCTATTTTTTGTTGCGCGCTATTCAAATGCTTTTGGCCACGTCGAACAGTGGAGCCGACTTTAAAGGCAATTAAATCCCCCGTCAGTTTTGAGAGTTGTTCTTCCCAATCAATTTCCAAGCCTTTGAGGGCTTGCAGAAAATCGGTAGCCAAGGCTTTGCCGCCAAAGGTTTTAACCGCGTCTGAGCCTTGCAGACAATCGGCCACGGTCATTTGTAAATGCGCATCGGGTTCTCCCTGCAAATGACTTTGGACGGTAAAATGGCCTTGCGAAACAGCCATCGCTTGTGCTGTTTCATCATGAGATTCAGGTAACTGGTAAATGATAAAAAAAGTCAATTCAAAGTCGGTAAAGGTCAGTTGAATCACTTTTTCATCACAACAGGCAAAGCCTTCACCCGCATCCTCATCCAGTTTAATCGCTTGGTTCAGAAGGGTTTCAATGCCTTTAGCCACTAGATTTCTGGCCAGGCCTGGTGATTTTTCAGCTGCATTAGCGGACGTTTTCATAACAGATCCTTATTAATATTTCCAACCACGATGTAATGCCACGATCCCCTGAGACATATTGAGATAGTCAGCCTTGTCAAAGCCGGCATCCAGCATCATTTGTTTTAGGGTTTCTTGATCAGGGTGCATACGAATGGATTCGGCTAAATATTGATAACTGGCTTCATCATCGGCAATCAGTTTTCCCATTTTCGGCAAAATATTAAACGAATAAAAATCGTAGGCTTTTGCCAATAGCGGTTGAGTCACTTTAGAAAATTCTAATACCATCAACTGTCCACCGGGCTTTAAAACCCGTGCCATTTCGGCTAAGGCTTTATCTTTATTGGTCACATTACGCAAGCCAAATGAGATGGTTACCAAGTCAAAGGTGTTGTCAGGATAGGTCAGTGCCTCGGCATTGGTGATGGTGTAATCGACATTGCCCATCACGCCTTCATTGATTAAGCGATCCCGACCGACTCGCACCATGCTTTCATTGATATCGGCCAACACCACCTGCCCGGTTTTACCCACCCGCTTGGCAAATGCTTTGGTTAAATCTCCTGTGCCACCGGCTAAATCCAGCACTTTATTACCCGGGCGAATGCCGCTTAATTCAATGGCATGACGTTTCCATAAACGGTGAATACCAAAAGACATCACATCATTCATCACATCATATTTTGCGGCCACCGAATCAAAAACGCCTTTGACCTTTTTGACCTTTTCCTCTAGCGGAACTTCTGAAAAACCAAAGTCGATGGTTTTCTTTTTGGCTGGATTGGTATTCATAAGCGATTTCCTTTATAAAATTTCATTGAGCGGCGTAGGCGGGATATCCGGGTGGCGATGCCCCGCTTTGGCTAGGCGGTTTAAATAGTCTTGCCAATATTCGGTTTGATGTTTACCGAGGGTATAGAGCCAATCCCAAGTGTAAATGCCCGAATCGTGACCATCATCAAAATGCAATTTGACGGCATAATTGCCCACTGGGGTAATGGCGTCAACATTCACCGATTGCTTACCCACTTGCAATACCGCTTGATCCGGGGTATGTCCCGTCACCTCGGCGGATTGTGAATAAACCCGTAAATATTCACAAGGCAATATAAAGGTTTCGCCGGTATTGAAGGTCACTACCAGCTGGCGTTCAGACTGCTGAAGTTTGAGTTCGGTTGGCATAGGTGACTGAGACATGGCATTCACTCAATTATAGGATGTATTGTGACAAATCTTGATCTTGGGATAAGTCACCTAAGCGATCATTCACAAAATCGACATCCACGCGAACCATTTGACCCGCATTTTCCGAGGCGTTAAATGAAACCTCTTCCAGTAAGCGTTCCATTACCGTATGCAAACGACGTGCGCCAATGTTTTCAGTATTCTCATTTACATGGTAAGCAATTTCTGCTAAGCGTTGAATGCCTTCATCGCTAAACTCAATCGACACGCCTTCGGTTTTTAGCAAAGCGATGGCTTGGGTGGTTAACGCAGCTTTGGGTTCAGTGAGGATGCGCACAAAGTCTTCGACTTTCAAAGATTTTAATTCAACGCGAATCGGCAAGCGCCCTTGTAATTCCGGGATGAGATCGGAGGGTTTTGCTAAATGAAAAGCACCCGAGGCAATAAACAAAATATGGTCGGTTTTAATCATGCCATATTTGGTGGAAACGGTTGAACCCTCAATCAGTGGCAATAAATCTCTTTGCACGCCTTCACGCGACACATCGCCGCCGGACCCTTCTTGGCGTTTCGCCACCTTGTCAATCTCGTCAATAAAGACAATGCCGTTCTGCTCGACATTTTCAATGGCTTTGGTTTTAAGGTCTTCTTGGTCGATTAATCTTTGTGCCTCTTCCTCGGTCAGCAGTTTCATGGCGTTTTTGATGGGCAGTTTGCGCTTATTCTTTTTGGTATGGCTCATGCCTTGAAACATTTCCTGCAATTGGCTGGTCATTTCTTCCATGCCCGGTGCACCCATGATTTCCACATGTGGGGGAGCGGCATTTAAATCGACTTCAATTTCTTTATCGTCCATCGAACCTTCACGCAAGCGCTTACGGAATTTTTGGCGGGTTTCCGTCATTTGTTCTGCTGCATCATCATCCCGTCCGCGAGCAGGGGGTAATAAAATATCCAAAATGCGTTCTTCGGCCAAATCTTCTGCTTGGCGTTGCACGGCTTTTATCGCTTGATCTCGGTGCAGTTTAATGGCGTTTTCTGCCAGATCCTTAATAATGGAGTCCACCTCGCGACCCACATAACCCACTTCGGTATATTTAGTGGCTTCCACCTTAATAAAAGGCGCATTGGCCAATTTAGCGAGGCGACGAGCAATTTCAGTTTTCCCCACACCGGTTGGGCCAATCATTAAAATATTTTTTGGGGTAACTTCCTGACGTAAATCTTCAGAGAGTTGCGCACGACGCCAGCGATTTCTTAACGCAATGGCCACCGATTTTTTTGCTTCTGATTGGCCGATAATGTAAGTGTCCAGTGCGTGCACAATTTCCTTGGGTGTCATCATAACTTGTGGGTTTCCTATCCGGTTTGTTGGGAATTTGAGCATCTCGTTACGTTTGTTAAACAAACACAGTTATGGGTCAATGATGATGGACTATGGGTTTAAAATCATCACTAGCCGGGTTTTCGAGGTGCCCATTTAATCTAAGATGGTTTATTATAAAGGAATTAAATCACCGAATGATACAGGCAACGCAAAACAACATGACAAACCGTTTAAAATTCTCCAAAATGCAAGGCCTTGGCAATGACTTTATGGTCGTTGACGGCACCGCATCCGATCTAGCCTTAACCGCTGATGAAATTCGCTTTTGGGCCGACCGCCATTTTGGAGTCGGCTTTGATCAATTACTGCTGGTTGAAAAGCCACACGCAGCAGCGACAGAGGTGGATTTTCGGTATCGAATTTTCAATGCGGATGGCTCTGAAGTTCAGCAATGTGGCAATGGCGCACGGTGTTTTGCCCGTTTTGTGGTCGATAAAGGCCTCACCGATAAAACCGAAATCCGAGTCGAAACCGCTTCGGGTGTTATCGTATTAAGCCTGACTGATCAAGGCTGGGTCAGAGTCAATATGGGCGCACCCAATTTCCTGCCCCAAGCATTA
>PEWX01000117.1 GCA_002779995.1 Piscirickettsiaceae bacterium CG07_land_8_20_14_0_80_44_28 | reverse complement strand
CGGAAATATCGGTGCCAGTCCGATTACGGCTGCAGCGATGGATAACGTTTTCTGTACCGAAATAACGGGCACCATCTACGGTGCGAATGCGGCCTATACGGGCAGTGGCGCAATCACTTGTTTCAAAGGGGATTCTGCTTCCAATACATTGGTTGCGAATGCCGTGCTGGATATGGGAACCGCTTATACTGATGCATCAGGTAGAACAACACCTGACTTCACTGAACTACATGCTGGAGACGTGAGTGGCCAAACACTGGTGCCAGGTCTTTATAAATGGGGAACAAATCTCATTATCAATGCAGGCAATGTCACCCTTAATGGTGGTGCAAATGATGTTTGGATCTTCCAGATAGACGGCGACATTGTTCAAGCAAGCAATACCAGTGTGTTATTAACAGGCGGCGCTTTAGCTAAAAATGTTTTCTGGCAAGTCGCTGGCGGCACAGGTGTTTCAATTGATACCAACGCCGTTTTCGAAGGTGTCATCATGGCCGAAAAAGCCATTAACGTCAAAACAGGTGCCACCGTTAACGGCAGACTATTATCGCAAACGGAAGTGACATTGCAAAGTAACACTGTGACACAACCTGCTCAATAAAGGTTGCGTTATAGCCTATAACCTAGTGTGACAAAATCAAAGGATCCAATCGGATCCTTTTTTTGTTGCGCCAATTTAACTTTCAGACACCGCCATCCAAGACCAAGACAGCACCGGCTAAGACGGCGATCAATGTTACGCTTAGACCAGAGCCAGTTAATCTTCGAACAGCAGAGAGCTTTGTTATATTGATCAAAAGCGGCATTACAAACATTCATATCTCTACGATTACCGGAAATATCGGGACCAGCCCCATTACCGCGACCGCAATGGACACTGTTTTCTGTACCGAAATGACGGGCATCATCTACGGCTCTGATTCGGCCTATACGGGTAATGATGATGTTAGCTGTTTTAAAGGGGATTCCGCTTCTAATACATTGGTTGCCAATGCCGTACGGGATATGGAAACCGCTTATGCCGATGCAGCAGCCAGAACAACACCTGATTTCACCGAACTGCACGCGGGAGAGATAAGTGGCCAAACACTGGCTCCAGGAGTCTATAAATGGCGTACGGAGATTTCAATCAGTGCGAATGTCACCCTTAATGGTGGTGAGAATGATATTTGGATCTTCCAGATAGATGGCAACCTTACCCAGGCAAGTGATACGAAGATATTATTAACGGGCGGCGATTTAGCCAAAAATGTTTTCTGGCAGGTTGCTGGCGACACGGGGGTTTCCATTGGGACAAACGCTGTTTTCAAAGGTGTCATCATGGCCAAAAAAGCGATCATCATCAAAACAGGCGCTACCATTAATGGCAGGCTGTTTTCGCAAACAGAAGTGACATTGCAAAGAAACACCGCACTGTGACAGTCAAGAAAACCCTGACATTATTCTAAAAGGTATCATCAAGCCGCCGGACGGATATAAGTATGAGGATAATCGGATTCACGATTTTGAAACGATAAAATAGCCGCATTTAGAATAATCCCGTTCTCAATGTTAATGGCTTGCCGAATCGTCTCATTCTTCTGCCATTCATCACGGCCGCCAAGTATCGTCGACAAATAGACGATAAGCGCTGCAGAGATTGATCGTGTCGCACTCTCCCAAAGATAGCTAGGCGTATGATCCACAGCATAATAATCAACTGTTTTATATTTAAATATCGGGTTTTTAAAGGTCGTCGGTTTGGCAAAGAAAAAGCCCATGCCTTCGTCACAGCTCACATCAATGATCAAACTATTGGGTTTGAGGCTATCACTTTCCGCTTCAGTCACAAAATTAGTGGGATTTTGTGTGTCTTGAAAAATACCATTAATCATAATATCGGCTTCACTGATCAATTCAGACAAAGGATGTGACCGACCATCATGCTCAACCACCATCATGCGAGATTCGCCTTCTTCGCCCAACTTCACTCTTACATAATTACAATCAAGCACCTCTTCACGTACCTCGTGATCTGGCCGCTGAATACAAATAGTAATATCTCTAAAACCATGGGCTTTCAATGCATAGATAGCCCCTCTTCCAACCGCACCGAAACCAAAAATAATCGTTTTTCGTTGATTACCGTAATGGCCATCAATCCCTTTCAATTGCAACGCATGTAAAACGGCACAATAACCCGCCATTTCATTATTTTTGTAAAAGGTATGACGTCCCACTTGACCGCTGGGCGTCCAAACAAATATATCCTCAAAAGCAATCAGCGTTTGCTTTCGATCAAGAGCTGCTTGCGTAATATCACGTTGCTGCACACAATGCACATAACCCCAAAGCGTTCCGCCTTCACGAAGCTCCTCCAAATCGGCCAACACTGGCTTGTTAATAACCACCCGACCGATGTCGGCCAGTATTTCATGGCGTGTTGCTATGCCACCAGTCAGGGATGCGATGTCTGAATCTGCAAACCCAAAGGCTGCGCCATAACCCTCTTCAAAAACCAACTGACGACGAAGCCCCTCAGGAATGCGCAATAAATGCCCAGGGTGAATCGGAAATCGTCGTTCGTCCTCTTTTTTTGAAGTCCCAATGACCCCCATGACGGATGTATTCATATCAACGTGCCTCGTTATTAAAATAATTAATAAATGGACTGCATGAACGAATGATCAGTTTCGCCAATAGGCCGGTTTCTTTATGCTCTGCGCGGTAAAACCAGGAGGTTAGAAAGGGACAGTCGATCATTGATCTCTGCCCATTAGAAGCGAGTGCTTTAACACTGTCCGCTGGAAAGATTCGTTAAATGATGATTTTTGCATCTAACGTTGACATAAGCGTTGATTTTAACACTTTCGTATAAAACTATTTGATTACCTAAACGAGCAGTAAAACTCAGCAAATTTTAACCAGGCCTGGTCAGTTTTATCTACAATAAGGGCTTTGACCCTTTTTGCTGGGCTGAGAGGGGACGGCGTAAAAAGGTAACTCAGAATTATTTAAAGTTTGACATCATACTGATTCAGCACAGAAACCATCACAAAATAACAAACCACTGTGACCGCCACAGAAACTCCTAAGCTCAGATAAAAATTCAACCCCATCTTTAGCAACGGCGGTAAGACGAGAAAAAGCGCCAACGAGGGCAGAACAAGCCAAAAAACGCTTGATGCCAAAGCCGTGACTTTCTCTACATCTTTTGTGTCAATATACAACCAAATCATCGCCAACACCGACACCAAAGGAACCGATGCCAAGATTGCGCCAATCAGCGAACTGCGCTTAGCGATTTCAGATATTGCCACAACCAGAAGGGTCGTCACCGCAATTTTAATCAGATAATAGCTCAATGCTTATCTCCCTATTCACCCAAAACAACCAGGCCTTATATGTTGACGTGTTCTCTGAAATAAAGAGAATTTACTAAGGACGCTTAGTAAAGGGAAGTGAGATCTTGTGACCAGGCCAA
>PEWX01000018.1 GCA_002779995.1 Piscirickettsiaceae bacterium CG07_land_8_20_14_0_80_44_28 | reverse complement strand
GTATTTTGGGGTTTTAGACCCAAAAACCTGTCAAGTACTTTTTTCATTTATTTTAGGGGTGAATAGTTACAAATTATATTTGTCAAAAATCATTGCCACAGGCTGCTTTTAGTAAACAACTTCCAACTGCCAACCTTCTGCCCTTAACGCTTCTAGAAGTTCATCATCTGGAACAAAGACGTTGTTTGCTTCGGATTTCAATTGCACCTTTGCCTGAGAATTTTGATAATCAACCACCAAAGGTAACCCTTGTTCAGCTCGATAAGCCGATAACACAGTCGCAACTGCGTGAATTTGCTCTATTGAAATGGATTGATCACTATAAAGCTTGATGGCTCTGGCTTTCTCAATTCGAGCCTCCGCCAAAGATACCAGTTGTTCAGCATCAAACTTGATGCCACCATTGAAAGTATCTTCTGCCACTTCGCCATAAACCAATACCACGGAATCCGGCACTAACAAGTCCCGACTGGATTCAAACACCGCCGCACGCAGCACCACATCCAGTCGTGCTGTTCGATCGTCAATCGCCAAAAATCCCATCCGATTGCCACTTTTGGTCACTTTACTTCGCGCCTCAACGATTAAGCCTGCCACCCATTTTTTTTGCCACTTCTCCGGGCGTAACGCGGAAAGTTTTTGATCCACCATTTTGTCTAATTCTTGGCGATAGATTTCAATGGGGTGTCCGGTCATATAAAGTCCTAACACGTCCTTTTCTGCTTTTAATCGTTGCTTTTCAGACAGTTCGGGCACCGCCACTAATTCAGCACGGTTTTCTTCGACAAAGGTACTGACATCACCAAATAAATCCGCTTGCCCGGCTTCTTCATTTTTATGCTGTTGTTCAGCTTTTTGTAAGGCTAAACCAACCGTGTGTAACATGGCATTACGGTTATCATGCAAACAATCCATGGCGCCGGCAACAATCAAAGCTTCAATCACCCGCTTATTGACTTTTCGAGTCACTCTTAAACAAAAATCGAATAAATCCTGATAATGGCCATGTTGATTTCGCTCCTCAATAATGCCGTGTAAGGCCGATTCCCCTACGCCTTTAATCGCCCCCAAACCATAACGAACCTTGCGCTCACCCCGAATGGCTTTAAAATGGATTTCACCTTCATTGATACTGGGTTTGGCAACACCAATCCCCATCGCATGGCACTCATTGACCATGTGGACCACTTTATCAGTGGTATCCATATCAGAAGAAATTTGTGCCGCCATAAACTCAGCAGGAAAATGGGTTTTCAACCAAGCGGACTGATAAGAAACCAATGCATAGGCGGCAGAATGGGATTTGTTAAAGCCATAACCGGCAAATTTTTCAACCAAATCAAATATTTTCATGGCTAAATCGCCATCTACATGATTATTGATTGCGCCCTCTTTAAAGATTGAGCGTTGTTTGGCCATTTCCTCAGGTTTCTTTTTCCCCATCGCTCGACGAAGCATATCTGCCCCACCCAGTGTATATCCGGCTAACACCTGAGCAATTTGCATCACTTGTTCTTGGTATAAAATAACCCCATAGGTCGGCTCTAATATTTCTTTTAATGAATCATGCTGATATTGGGCATCGGGATAAGAGACTTTTTCTTTACCGTGCTTACGGGCAATAAAATTATCAACCATTCCCGATTCCAGTGGTCCGGGTCGAAACAGTGCCACTAAGGCGATAATGTCTTCAAAACAGTCCGGGCGCAATCGGACAATCAGGTTTTGCATGCCTGACGATTCAAGCTGGAAAACCCCTGTGGTTTTACCCGTTTTAATCAAATCAAACGTACGCTCGTCATCCAGAGGAATCCGTTCAATTTCAATAAAGCCTTCATCACCCTTTTGTTTGCCTTCATTAATAAACTGTAATGCCCAATCAATAATGGTTAGGGTACGCAACCCCAAGAAGTCAAATTTCACCAGGCCTGCGGTTTCAACATCGTTTTTATCTAATTGTGTCACCACACTGGAACCATCCGGCTCGCATAATAGGGGACAAAAATGATCCAGTGGTTTGGGACCAATCACTACCCCACCGGCATGTTTACCGGTATTGCGGACGGTTCCTTCAAGCTGCTGAGCCAAATCCAACAATAACTTAACATCTTCATCTTCATCATATTTTTCTTGCAGTTGTGCTTCTTGCTCTAAAGCGCCTGCTAACTTAATCCCCAAATCGTTGGGAATCAGCTTTGCAATGGCATCAACCATGCCATAGCCATATCCGAGAACCCGCCCAACATCACGCACCACGGCTTTTGCCGCCATCGTGCCGAAAGTGACGATTTGGGAAACATGATCTTGGCCATATTGTTTGGAAACATAGTCAATCACCAGATCTCGACGCTCCATACAAAAATCCACATCGAAATCCGGCATCGACACCCTTTCAGGGTTGAGAAACCGCTCGAACAGCAAATCATATTGCAAGGGATCCAAATCGGTAATTTTTAAAACATAAGCAACCAAGGACCCGGCACCGGATCCTCGACCCGGCCCAACCGGAACCTGGTGATTTTTACCCCATTGAATAAAGTCTGCAACAATAAAGAAATACCCGGGAAAGCCCATTTGAATAATAATGTCTAACTCAAATTTTAAGCGTTCATCATAAGGTTGTCGGGTCTGTGCAAAGGCTTCCGGTGTCAGGTGACCATATAAAAATTGCAACCGTTCTTCCAAGCCTTTATGGGACGCCTCAATGAAATAACTTTCTATGGTATGCCCTTCCGGCACTGGAAAATCGGGTAAAAAGTAAGTTCCAAGCGTTAGTGTCACATTACAACGTTTAGCAATTTCAACTGTATTTTCAATGGCTTCTGGAAACTCTTCAAACAAGGCCACCATCTCATCGGTGGTTCTAAAGTACTGTTCTTCGGTATAGCGTTTTGGACGATTCGGATCCTCCAAAATAGTGCCATCATGAATACACACGCGCACTTCATGCGCTTCAAAATCGGTAGTTTTTTCAAAACGAACATCATTGGTAGCCACTACGGGTAGTTCGTACCTGTGAGCCAAATCAACTGCTGCAGCAATATAGACGGCGTCTTGAGATCGTCCATTGCGAACTAACTCTAAATAGAATCGATCAGGGAAATAGGTCATCCACCAGCTGGTTCTTTTCGCAGCCAAATTCAACTTTTCGGCCAGCAAGGCTTGACCAATATCGCCCGCCATTCCACCGGACAAAACAATCAACCCTTCATTCAGTTCTGCCAGCCAATCTTGCTGAATCAAAGCCTTCATGGCATTTTGCACCAACTTTTGATTTTGCAAATACGCACGTGAAATCAAACGGGATAAATTTAAATAGCCTTGATTGTTTTGGCATAAACAGGTGACTTTAAATACGGAGCCATCTGCCGATTCGATTAAACAGTCCGCACCAATAACCGGCTTAATGCCTTCTTGAATGGCCGCATTGTAGAATTTGATCAGGGCAAACATGTTCATTTCATCTGTAAAGGCTATGGCCGGCTGTCCTGAGGCTTTTGCTAGGGCAATGGCTGGTTTCACTTTTAAGGTGGAATCGACCACTGAGTATTCAGAATGGAGGTGAAGATGAACAAATTGAGACATATTTTTTGAATTCGCTTTAACTAAAAGTGTTTAATAGAGATCAAGGCATCTGCGCTAGCGTCAGCAAATGCATTATAATTGCTGTAACTTTTAATATAGAAACAAATAACCTATCCAGTAGAATTTTAATGAAGCGTTTGTCTCACCAACCTTTTTGGCTTGACCCCAATCCTGTGGCTTTTCCACCGACCTATTTGGCACTGACAGAGCCTGATGGATTACTGGCAGTGGGAGGTGATCTCACCCCTGAATGGTTATTAATGGCTTATCACAAGGGCATATTCCCTTGGTTTAATGAAGAAGACCCAATCCTATGGTGGACCCCCAATCCACGTTCAGTACTGTTTCTAGATAAACTCAAAGTACATCGAAGCCTCGTTAAAACCATTCGAAAACAACGGTTCAACGTGACTTTAGATATGGATTTCCTAGCCGTTATTCATCAATGTGCAACCACCCCCAGACGGGGACAAGACGGCACCTGGATCAGTGACCCTATGATTCAAGCTTATCACCAGCTTTATCAAAAAGGATACGCTCATTCTGTTGAAGTTTGGCAATCGGGTCATTTGGTCGGCGGCCTTTATGGCGTTGCCATTGGTAAAATGTTTTTTGGTGAATCTATGTTTGCTCACCAAACCGATGCATCGAAAATTGCCCTAATTGCTTTATGCCAACAACTCCAGGCCTGGGGATTTTTAATCATCGATACGCAAATTGAAACCGCCCACCTCAAATCATTAGGCGCAAAGCTCATTTCACGTGAACACTTTGAAACCCTATTGCATCAACAAACCCAACTGACGTTTCCACCTAGACATTGGCAAATGGAAGTTGATTGGCAAGCCCCTTTTCTTCCCGCTTAGACTCAATAAAAAAATAGTTTTTTAAAAGATTGATAAACCCATCCAGCATTGCTATAATCGCCGCTTAATTTTTACTAGGGCACTTAAAGTTTAAGTCTATGTCAAAACAAGATGTTATTGAATTCGATGGGGAAGTGATTGAAACTTTGCCCAATACTATGTTTAAAGTTCGCTTAGAAAATGGACATGAAATCTTAGCGCATATTTCCGGGCGCATGCGTAAAAACTATATCCGTATCCTTGCAGGCGATAAGGTCAAGGTTGAACTGACCCCTTACGACCTGACTAAAGGCAGAATCACCTATCGCGGTAAGTAAGCGCAGCTCACCTTGATAAAAAGCCCGCACTTATGCGGGTTTTTTATTTTAATGCTTCAAATGAAGTGAAGTAATACTGAAGTCAAAATTGCTTAAGATTGATTCGTCGTGGTTTTTAAAACCAACTCCTTGTCTTCAATATCAATCATCACCTTTCCACCTTTTTGCAAGTCACCAAACAATAGCCGCTCGGCTAATGGCTGTTTTATTTTTTCCTGCACTAAGCGAGACATGGGTCTAGCGCCCATAAGGGGATCATATCCTTGTTTCGCTAACCAATTCCTTGCAGACTGCGTTAATTCCAAACTAACATTTTTTTCTTCTAAGCTGGCTTCCAATGCATACACAAACTTATTCACCACTGAATTCATCACTTCGGGTGATAAACGCTCAAACTGCACCACAGCATCCAGACGATTTCGAAACTCGGGTGTAAAAACTCTTTTTAACTCTGCCTGAAAGTCCAAGGTATGATCTTGCTGAGAAAAGCCTATACTGTTTCGGCTTGCGGCTTCTGCCCCCACATTGGAGGTCATCATTAAAATCACATTTCTAAAATCCACTTTTCGACCATTATTGTCTGTCAAAGTACCGCTATCCATAACCTGCAATAACAGGTTAAACACATCCGGATGAGCCTTTTCAATTTCATCCAATAACACAACAGAATAAGGATGTTTATTCACCGCTTCGGTGAGCAGACCCCCTTGATCAAATCCGACATAACCCGGTGGTGCACCAATTAAACGGGAGACAGAATGCGCTTCCATATATTCCGACATATCATAGCGTAAACATTCAATGCCAAGATGCGCCGCTAATTGGCGGGTTAACTCTGTTTTACCCACCCCGGTTGGTCCAACAAACAAAAAAGCCCCCGTAGGACGACCTGGATCTTTTAGCCCAGACCTGGCCAATTTTATGGACGAAACCACTTTCTGAACAGCGGTATTTTGGCCAAAGACAACCCGCTTCAAACTGTCTTCCAAGGTCGCTAATTTATCTTTTTCTTTTTGAGTGATTTGCGATACCGGTATCCGTGCAATATCCGCAACAACCTGCTGAATTTCAGCGACTGAAATTTGTTTTCTGCGTTTTGACTTGGTTTTAAGCGCTTGCTTGGCTCCGGCTTCATCAATTACATCAATGGCTTTGTCCGGTAAATGGCGATCAGTGATAAACCGCGCCGATAAATCCACCGCCATTTTTAATGCCGGCAAGGTATATTTCACCTGATGATGATCTTCAAATTGAGATTTTAACCCTTTTAAGATTTCAAAAGTTTCCAGCACAGAAGGTTCTTTCACATCAATTTTTTGAAAGCGTCTTGCCAAAGCACGATCTTTTTCAAAAATCCCTCGATATTCTTCATAGGTAGTCGCACCGACGCACCGTAGTTTTCCTGAAGACAAAGCGGGTTTCATGAGATTAGAGGCATCCATTGCGCCACCTTGAACCGCCCCGGCACCAATAATGGTGTGAATCTCATCAATAAACAAAATAGCGTGGGGACGAGCCTCTAACGCCTTTATCAATGCCTTAAAACGTTTTTCAAAATCCCCTCTGTAGCGAGTACCTGCCAACAAAGCCCCCATATCCAAACTAAAGACTTCTGCTTCAAATAAACGCTCTGGCACGGATTTATAGACAATTTTTTGTGCTAACCCTTCAGCAACTGCCGTTTTACCAACGCCAGGCTCTCCTACCAATAATGGATTATTTTTACGTCGCCGACTCAACACTTCAAGCGTTCGCATTAACTCCCAATCTCGGCCGATAACAGGATCAATTTGACCTTTCTTGATAGCTTCATTCAAATTTACACTGTAACTTTGGATAGGGTCTTTTTGTTGTTCTGAGGCCTGTTCTTCTTCAATAGCAGCACCATCAGACGTTAAAAAATCTTCCTGCTGCTGAGCCGTCACCCCATGTGAAATATAACTTAAAACATCCACACGATGAACGCCGGCACTTTCTAATACATACACCGCATGAGAGTCTTGCTCGGAATAAAGTGACGCCAACACATGCAAACCGGTCACTTCCGAATAGCCATTAGACTGCACTAAATAAATGGCTCTTTCCACCACTCTTTGAAAAGCCATCGTAGGTAAGAGTTCTTCAACCTTGGAACCTTGTGATTCTGTATCAAGATAATGCTCTAATTCAGTCTCAATAATTTTAGGGTTAACCCCACAAGCCTCAACGGCATCGCGCACCATTGGCAAGCCCAACAGCTCTAATAACAAATGCTCTAAGGTGACATATTCATGCTCATACTCATTGGCGAGACTGAACGCATTGCTAAGCGTGAGTTGCATTTCTTTACTGAGCATTTAAACCACCTCCATTTCACATTGCAACGGGTGTTGATGCGTTCTTGAAAATTGATTCACCTGAGCTACTTTCATTTCTGCCACTTCTTTACTGTAAACGCCACAAATACCTTTTCCTTGTCTATGCACCGCTAACATAACAGCATTGGCTTTATCTTCACTCATCCCAAAAAAGCGCGACAAAACCTCTACCACAAAGTCCATCGGCGTAAAATCATCATTAAGCAACACCACTTGATAACGCTTGGGTGGTTTCAGCTGGGTTTTAACAACATCTAATAATAGATTATCGTCATCATCTTGATACGGCTGTTGCGCCATTATTTTTCCTTCATTCTAACCAACGGCTTGAAGCTTAAAGCATACGTAAGACTTTGTTAAGCGGCAATCAAACGTGCATATAAATGACCCGGCTCGTAAACGCCATCGCCTGGCAAACCCATATTACGAACTACGATATAGTTTTCGGGAGAGTAATCATCCGGAACGGTCACACGCATCCCACCAGCTGGCGATTGTAATTCCAACTGACTGCCTGCAACTAACAAGGTACTGGGCACTTCAATCGTTCCATAGATATCTGAACCTTGTAAACGCCAATTAATCGATTCTAGCTTCAAGTTAAATTTCACCAAATAATCGCCCGGCTCTCCGCCAAACAAACCATGGTAACCCTTTCCTTTTAAACGAAAGGTCTTATTCAAAAATGCTTCACGCGTAAACTTCATTTTAACTTTTAGACCGGGAATATAAAAATAACCCAACTTTAGTAGGCGAATGGCATAGCGTAAAGTCAACGGATAAGTAATGACTCGGTCTTTACCCCGAATGGGTTTTTGGCGACGCCATCCCTGACTTCGATATTGGTGTGCCCCCTGAGTCGATTGCGTTGAAGCACGATCTGCGCTTGATCTATTAGTATGGATACGCCCTTGACCCCGACTAAAATCTCGCCAATACGCATCCCTAAAGCGAGTCAAAACCTCATAGGCCTCAGCTATTTCTTGAAATTTTTCGGTCGCATTATGGATTTTTGATACATCTGGATGATATCGACGCGCCATTTTACGATAAGCCTGTTTAATGGTTTTTTCACATGCCTGATGATGCACCCCTAGCAATGCAAAATAATCTTTAGAAATATCGTAACGAGTGTTTAACATGAATTGATGTCACAGTCTCAAATTATGAAAATACTTTGAGACCTTTGCATGAGTGGGACGCGAAACAAAAATGTGGAAAAATTTTTCATATTGAGGCAAAAAACGCAGTCAATAGCTGGCTATTGGCCAGTTTTTTAACGAAAATATGGGAAATTTTAACCATTTTTATTCGAGTAGCCATCTCGTGCAAAGGTCTCACTTTATAAGGTAAGCGAACGAAAATAGCATTATATCTAAATTGCCACCAACCCATCTGGGTTAGAAAGCTTATAAAAGGTTCATTTAATGCAAATCATTCTAACGGTTTTCCCCCTTAAAAAAAAGCACTCATTCCAATCTATAACGCCAGCACTTCACGGTTTTTAGCCTTACCCCCCAAACCCTTGACAGCAAAATACCTATCCAGCTATTTATCTAAAAATACTCGTAGAACGTCACATAAAAAACAAGTTGAAAAACAAGACATTAGATTCCGCCGCAGTATAAACAGGGCTTTTTTTCATAAAAAACGAAGCTTATGCTTGCATTTAACCGTCATCTCTCTATAATACGCACCTGTTTGGTGGACTGGCTGAGTGGTTGAAGGCGGCGGTCTTGAAAACCGTTGTAGGTTAGTAGCCTACCTGGGGTTCGAATCCCTAGTCCACCGCCATTTTAAGTGATCCTTTGTCATTGACATTGAAACGATTCAACTCTAGAATACGTTTTCACTTCACATGCGCCCGTAGCTCAATTGGATAGAGTACTCGGCTACGAACCGAGCGGTTAGGGGTTCGACTCCCTTCGGGCGCACCATTATTATAAACCCTTGTAAATCAAGCTCTCGCTGAAGTTTACAGGGGTTTTTTATTGCCTAAAAAAAGCCGAAAATTCTTTTCAGGCCAGATAGCCTTGAATCTTAGGTTGAATCCATTACAGTCTTTTTAAGAATTCAAAAGAACTGAGAAATTGGGTTAGCCGTTGCAGAATAAGTTCTACCCCGCCTGCTTTATTAGACTCAACATTGAGCGCAAGCACCGGATCATGTAGGGATAATCTTAACAAAAACCATCCCTGTTCCTTTTCTGCTAAACACCGCACTCGAACCCCTTCATAATTATTTTCAACCGGCTGCCAATCGGTCTGTTGCTCTACGAAAGGCTGTAACTGTTCAATCAACTGAGTTCCATTCGCTTTAAAATCATCCACAGTGATCTGGAATCTAAATTCTTGAGAATCTAAAGGGTCTTGTAAGGATTTAATTAAATCTGTGATGGAACCCTTATTTAACTTAGCTTTTGCCAATTCGATTAACAATTTGCTAACGAGAAAAGCGCCATCGTCTAAAAAATAGTTTTCTTTTAATGCGGCGTGCCCGGATGTTTCGATGGCTAACCAGCAAGGTTGCCCAATTGAGTTTAATCGAATCGCTTCATTAATGACATTTTTGTAGCCACGCTTAAAACGATGATGGTGGCCTTTGAGGTGTTGATCGATAAATTCTGTTAAACCATCGGAAGTCACAGAGTCGGTAACAATCGTGGTTTGGGGATGTTCCGCGAGAACAATTGCAGAAATGAGCGCAATTAATCGGTTTCGATTCAACGCTAACCCTTGATGATCAACTGCGGCACTGCGATCTACATCCGTGTCAAAAATAATGCCGAAATCCGCATGATTAATTCGCACTGCATCACTAATTGATTGCATTGCTTGAGGGTCTTCCGGATTAGGAACATGATTGGGAAAGCGGCCATCGGGTTGCAAAAATTGACTGCCTTGGGTGTCGGCTCCCAGCGGTTTCAGAACCTTTTCCGTAAAGAAACCGCCCGCGCCATTGCCCGCATCCACAACAATCTTCAAGCCGTTTAATGGCATTAAATAATCATTGGGATGATTGACTTTTTGACGGATCATTTCCACCAGGCCTGCTGAATAGATCGACATAAAATCCACTAATTCATGCTGACCTGAGCCGGTTGTTTTGGAATAATCCGATTGTGCCAACGCCAAGATAGAACCAATATCTTGTTTTTCTAAGCCGCCGGCTTCGGTAAAAAATTTAAAACCATTACGATTAAAAGGTAAATGACTGGCGGTAATCATAATGGCGCCGTCGCACAGCCACTCTTCGGTCACCGTACTCATAAACATGGCGGGCGTTGACGCCAATTCAAAATCATAGACACTGACATTTAAGTCAAGCATCCCCTCGACCATTGCATCCAGCAAGTCTGCACCGGATATCCGGCTATCTCGACCAATTGAAATGCAGAGCGTTTCAATCGGTCGGTTTTTTTGTTGTGCTAACCATTGCGTAAAGCCTTGTGCAATGCGTTTTGCAACTTCAGGTGTAATATTAACGCTTTCTCCTGCCACCCCTTCCAGTGCGACACCACGAATATCTGAACCATTTTGTAAAGCACCCCAATCAAAGGGCAGAGGAATTGTCATGACTTATCCTTAGCTTGTTAAGCATCTCTGTACGAATTTATAAAACCCTTTATCCCAATCAACTGTCATATCCAATCCGGTTAACACTAAAATACGCCAATTTCCACTACTTTAAAAGGCTTTTAGACAGAATAACTCGAAATTTAAAGCGACATTTGATAGGGTAATATTTTATCCTAATAACTGAGGCAAACAGAGCCATTCCATGTCCAAATCAAAAACCGCTTTAAAATCCACTTTATTGCTGCCTGTTTTTATACCAACCATTACCGTCATTTTTTTAATGATTATTGGTACGCTCAGCAACCCTGACCTAGCCGGCGCTTTCTTTCAAAGCGCGCTGGAAAGCATTACCAAAAATTTTGGCTGGTTTTATATGCTCTCGGTAGCCATTTTCCTGATTTTCATTATCAGCATTGCCATTTCTCCTTGGGGTAAAATCAAGCTAGGCCCTGATCATGCTGAAGCAGACTATACCTTTACGGCCTGGTTTGCGATGTTATTTTCCGCTGGATATGGAATCGCCTTGCTGTTTTTTGGCGTTGCTGAGCCAGTCTTACATTTCGCTGCGCCACCAGAAGGTGCCGCCGAAACAGTTGCCGCCGCAAAACAAGCCATGCAAATCGCCTTTTTCCATTGGGGATTTCATATTTGGGCCATTTACGGCTTAGTGGGTTTAACCCTGGCTTATTTTTCCTTTCGTCACCAATTACCGCTTTCAATGCGCTCAACCCTTTTCCCATTGATTGGGGATCGGATTTACGGCCCGATTGGTCATTCCGTTGATACCTTTGCCATTTTGGGAACCGTTTTTGGGTTGGCCACCACCTTAGGCTTATCTGTTACCCAAATTAACGCGGGGATACATTACCTGATTCCATCGATACCCATCTCAACCACCGTGCAAATTGTTACGCTATTCATTATTACCGGTCTGGCCATTTTTTCGGTCGTTGCGGGTATGGACAAAGGTATCAAAAGATTGTCATTAATTAATATTGGCTTGGCTATCATATTAATGCTATTCGTCTTTTTAACCGGCCCTTCTATATTTATTTTAGAAACCTTCCTGCAAAATACGGGGAGCTACCTCAGTAATATCGTTGAACGCACTTTTAATTTACAAGCTTATACAACAAGTGATTGGATTGGTAACTGGACGCTGTTTATTTTTGGTTGGACCATTGCTTGGGCACCATTCGTTGGTCTTTTTATCGCCAAAATTAGTCGAGGTCGAACCATTCGCCAATTTGTGTTGGGCGTTATGTTTGTCCCCACCATTTTTACCTTTTTCTGGTTTTCGGTATTTGGCGACACCGCCCTCCACTTAATTATGCAGGAAGGTTACCATAGCTTCATTCAGGCCGTTCAAGACGATCACGCCATCGCCCTATTCAAACTGTTTGAACATCTTCCGCTCAGTAGCATAACTTCCACCTTAGCTGTCTTGTTAATTATGACTTTCTTTGTCACCTCGGCCGACTCAGGCGCCTTGGTAATCGACTCTTTAGCTTCCCATAGCGATGCTCAGTCACCTGTCTGGCAGCGTATTTTTTGGGCGGCTTTACTGGGCACGGTTGCCAGCGTGCTACTCTTGGCTGGTGGCCTTAAAGCCCTACAAACCGCCTCTATCGTTAGCGCACTGCCATTCGCTATTATTATGCTCCTTGCTACTTTGGGGATGTGGCGTGCACTCGTGATCGAGTCCCATCGAGAAATCAGCTTAAAAAAGGCGTTACATAACATCGGAAAACCCAGCAAGTATCTAAATCTTAACTGGAAAGACCGCTTAGCAAAATTGATTGAATATCCTAACAAAAAGGATGTCTCTGACTTTATTCATAACATCGTGTTCGACAGTATGAAAACAGTGCAGGTTGAACTTAAACGTCGTGGCTGGGAATCCCAAGTTTACCAAGATGACAACCCACTCAGAGTTCGTATTGAAGTCATCAAGTCAGAACAAATGGCGTTTATTTATGAAGTGCGCTTGTGTGAATTTAGCTTACCAGGATTTGCCTTTCCGGAAAGGGAACCCCTCCAAGATGGAGAAGAGCATTATTACCGCGCAGAAGTATTTTTAATTGACGGAGGAGAAGCTTACGATGTGTATGGATTCAGTCGTCACAATATGATCATCGACATCCTTGATCACTTTGAACGCTACTTACATAAATTACACCATCATGCGGAACTATTGCCCTGGCATATCGAACAACAGGATAAAAACCTTTAAATCAAAACCTGAAAAAGCCTTAGAAACCTTTGCACGAGTGGGGCGCGAAACAAAAATACAGAAAAATTTTTATTCGTGACGCCATCTCGTGCAAAGGTCTCTCTTAATTGAGATGCTGCTTTCAATTGCATTCTCGTGTCAGGCTTGTCACGCAACCCAGCACAAAACCTATCCAATACAACATAAAAAAATATGTATCATTTCTATTCATTTATGGCGCTTTCTCTTTCAATTTAACGATTTTTTGTAACTATTCACCCCCCCCCACAACTAATCAACCTGATGAAGGGCGATGTCATCCGTCATAAA
>PEWX01000033.1 GCA_002779995.1 Piscirickettsiaceae bacterium CG07_land_8_20_14_0_80_44_28 | reverse complement strand
CTATCCTTTTACTAAGCGTCCCTAGTAAATTCTCCACTTCTGGAGAACACTTTCAACATATAAGGCCTGGTTGTTTTTGGGTGTTTTTTAGGTTGCGGGTGGTGTGTATGAATTAGAAATCGTTAATTGAATAGCCGACACTCGCTTTGGGGGTTTTGTATAATATCTGTTTTGCAATCAAGTTTGAGAAGGCCGTTATGTCAGGGAATACCTTAGGACAAAATTTTCGAGTCACTACATTTGGGGAAAGTCACGGCATTGCGCTGGGCGCAATTGTGGACGGGTGTCCGCCGGGCATGGATTTATGCGAAGCGGATATTCAGCAGGAATTAGATCGCCGTAAACCGGGGACTTCCAAGCATGCGACGGCGCGCCGTGAAGGCGATGAGGTGCAGATTTTATCTGGGGTTTTTGAAGGCAAAACCACCGGCACGCCGATTGGCTTATTGATTCATAACACCGATCAGCGTTCTAAAGACTATTCTAAAGTGGCGGACACTTTTCGACCTGCGCATGCCGATTATACTTATACTCAAAAATATGGTTTCCGCGATTATCGTGGTGGAGGGCGTGCTTCGGCGCGGGAAACTGCGATGCGGGTTGCGGCGGGGGCGATTGCTAAGAAGTATTTAAAAGAGCGGTTGGGTGTGGAAATTAAAGGCTATTTGTCGCAATTGGGGCCGATTCAGGTCGAAGATGTGAGCTGGCCGTTTGATAATGACAATGAATATTTTTGCCCTGACCCGGAAAAGCGTGAAGAAATTCGCCGGTTTATGGATGATTTGTTAAAACAAAAAAATTCAGTCGGTGCCAAAATTACCCTTGTGGCGAAAAATGTCCCCGTGGGGTTAGGCGAGCCGATTTTTGATCGTTTGGATGCGGATTTGGCGCATGCATTAATGAGCATCAATGCCGTTAAGGGCGTGGAAATTGGCGATGGGTTTGCGGTGGCAGGCCAGTTGGGAACGGATCATCGTGATGAAATGACGCCGGAAGGGTTTGTTTCCAATCATGCGGGTGGCATTTTAGGTGGGATTTCTTCTGGGCAGGATATTCTGGCACATATCGCTTTAAAACCGACTTCCAGTATTATGACGCCGGGTCGCAGTATTAACACCGCCGGGGAAGCAGTTGAAATGGTGACTAAAGGGCGACATGATCCTTGTGTGGGCATTCGCGCCACCCCGATTGCGGAAGCGCAAATGGCCATTGTTATCTTAGATCACTTTATGCGCAATCGCGCTCAGAATGGCGATGTGGTTGCGCCGATTATGGATTTGGCGCATCCGACACCTTAGTTTCACGTTACACCCTAAATCGCTTTAAAAGGCCACTTTATGCCAGAAAAGCACTATCAACGTGTTTACCCCAAACTGTCGAGTTTTTACTTTGTTTACTTTATGTTGTTTGGGGCCTTTATTCCTTATATCGGGCTCTATTATCAGTCATTAGGCTTGAGTGCGATTGAAATTGGTCAATTGATGGCGGTGTTTGTTGGCACCAAAGTGGTGGCGCCGAATCTGTTGGGTTGGCTTTCTGATCACACAGGGCAACCGATACGCTGGCTGAGGTGGTGTGCCTTTTTAACGGTGCTTTTCTCGCTTGGCTGGTTATTCTTTGATCAATTTTGGGGGCTATTGCTCACCGTCTTGGGGATGAGTTTTTTCTTTCATGCCGCTTTACCGTTATTTGAATCCTATACTTTTGTCAGTTTGGCCGAGTTCAAAAGTCGCTACGGGCTCGTCAGGCTTTGGGGCTCTTTGGGATTTATCGCCGCAGTCATTGGAGTCGGTTGGCAGTTAGATCAGTTTGCGATGACGACTTTCCCTTGGGTGTTGTTGGTTTTGGCTGCGATTATCTGGTTGATTACGTTTGGGGTGCGAGAGGCCAATATGCCGATACATGAAGCGGATGATAATGGGTTTTTAGCCATTTTAAAACAACCGCATGTGGCCAGTTTGTTAGGGGTCAGTGTGTTGGTGCAATTTTCTCATGGCACCTATTACAGCTTTTACAGTATCTTTCTCACCGACCATGGTTATAGTCATCAATGGATTGCCATTTTATGGACGCTGGGGGTTGTTGCGGAAATTGGGGTGTTCTTTTGGATGCGCCCGTTATTTGAACGCTATTCGGTGGTGATGTTATTATTGATCAGTTTGGTGTTAACGCTATTGCGCTGGGTAATGATTCCTTTGGTGGCGGATTCTTTGCCATTGTTGTTGTTTGCGCAATTACTACATGCCGCCAGTTATGGCTTATTTCATGCCGCAGCCATTTATTTGGTGGATGCCTATTTCACCGGACGCAATCAGCATAAAGGGCAGGCGATTTATGCGTCAGCCAGCCATGGTTTAGGGGGCGCAATCGGAATGCTGGTTGCGGGGTATAGTTGGCATTTTGGCGGTGCTATTTGGGGATTCGGTATCAGTGCCTTGGCCATTGTTTTGTCTATTTGGATTGCACTGAAATGGGTTGGTAAAGCGCCTAAATCATTCACTGCTTCAACGCTATAACAATATGAGATATCAACATGCTTTTTTTATGTTTGACTTATTTGGGTGGCAATTCTAGACTAAAATCCATTCTTAATGAATCAGATGGCTTCATTCCTAATAATCAAAATCCATCATAATCAGAGGTTGATATGAAATTAGAATCGCTTGCATTACATCATGGCTATGAATCAGAAGCCACCACCAAAGCGGCGACCACGCCGATTTATCAAACCACGTCTTATACCTTCGACAATACTCAGCATGGTGCTGATTTATTTGATTTAAAAGTGCCGGGTAATATTTATAGCCGCATTATGAATCCCACTTGTGATGTGTTGGAACAACGGATGGCGGCTATGGAGGGCGGAATTGGCGCTTTGGCGGTGGCCTCGGGAATGGCGGCCATTACCTATGCGATTCAGACCATTACTCAGGCCGGTGACAATATTATTAGTACCAGTCAATTGTATGGCGGAACTTACAATTTATTTGCCCATACTTTCCCTAATCAAGGCATTGAAGTGCGGATGAAAAAGGCGGATGATTTTGCGGGGTTTGAAGCGGCAATAGATGGCCGAACGCGTGCGATTTATTGTGAATCTATCGGCAATCCGGCAGGGAATGTGGTGGATATTCCGCGTTTGGCGGAAATTGCGCATAAACATGGCATTCCGGTGATCGTGGACAATACCGTTGCCACGCCTTATTTATGTCGTCCCTTTGAGTTGGGTGCCGATATTGTGGTGCATTCGTTAACCAAATATATTGGCGGTCATGGCACCACGATTGGTGGCGTGGTGATTGATTCCGGAAAATTTGATTGGGCAGCTCAGCCCGAACGTTTTGCGGTTTTGAATGACCCGGATCCTTCTTATCATGGTGTGTCTTATACGCGAGATGTAGGCGCGGCGGCTTTTATTGCCCGTTGTCGTGTGGTGCCTTTGCGTAATACCGGCGCGGCGTTATCTGCGCACAGTGCCTTCTTGCTAATGCAAGGGTTGGAAACGCTGGGCTTACGGATGGAACGCCATTGTGAAAATGCTTTGAAAGTGGCGGAATATTTAAAAGCCCATCCAAAAGTCTCTTGGGTGAATTATGCAGGATTACCCTCTAACCGTTACCATGAATTATGTCAAACCGTCACCCACGGCAAGGCTTCGGGGATTTTAAGCTTTGGGATTAAAGGCGGTCGTGACGCAGGGGCGCAATTTATTGATGCCTTGCAAATGATTTTACGATTGGTGAATATTGGCGATGCCAAATCTTTAGCGTGCCATCCGGCCACCACCACTCACCGTCAGCTGAATGCGGAAGAGCTTGAAGCCGCAGGAGTCTCTGAAGATTTGGTGCGGATTTCGGTGGGCATTGAGCATTTTGATGATATTTTGGCGGATATCGAGCAAGCATTAGCGGCGGTGACTGAGGTATAATCGCGCTTTAGTAAATGGTTAATTAGAAAGGCTTTGTCAGGGGTAACCTGCAAGGCCTTTTTTTCTAAAGGAGGTTATATGCGTTTATTACATACGATGTTAAGAGTCGGAGATTTAGAAAAGTCGATACAGTTCTATACAGAAGTGTTAGGGATGACGCTTTTAAGACGAAAGGATTATCCTGAGGGAGAGTTTACCCTTGCATTTTTAGGGTATGGCGATGAAGCGGATACGACCGTTTTAGAGTTAACCTATAATTGGGGACAGTCAGAATACGATTTGGGGAATGGCTATGGCCATATTGCCATTGAAGTGGATGATGTGTATCAAGCCGCAGATGCGATTCAAGCCGCAGGCGGAAAAATTCTTCGACCTGCCGGGCCGATGAATGCCGGAACCACCATTATTGCGTTTGTTGCAGACCCGGATGGTTATCAAATCGAATTGATTGGCGCGAAATAGCCATTCAGTTAAAAAATACTAGACAGTTAATAAGGAACAAATAATGTCTCAATTTGAAAATGTCACGGTTGTTAAAGCCGCCAATATCTATTACGACGGTAAGGTGACGAGCCGTACGGTTTTGTTTGCCGATGGCTCAAAAAAAACGCTGGGCATTTTATTGCCGGGTGATTATACCTTTGGCACCGAAGCGGCAGAGTTGATGGAAATGTTGGCAGGTGAAGTTGCGGTGTTATTGCCCGGTGAAAATGAATGGCGCACAGTATTAGCCGGAGAGTCTTTTGAAGCGCCCGCCAATTCGTCGTTTGATATTAAAGTGAAAACCGTGGCAGATTATTGCTGTTGTTACTTTTAACGCAATCAAAGCGCTTACAACCCTTAAAAATGGCCAGGCCTGGCCATTTTTAAGGACTCATTTCAAAGTTGCCCATCCCTTAGTTTGTCACGGTTTTCGCTTGAAACCATTGGTACATTAATACAAAGAATAGCGGTACTAAGAAAATCCCCAGTGCAGTTGCACTAATCATGCCGCCTAACACTGCCGTGCCAATTGCATTATGTGCTCCCGAGCCGGCTCCCGAACTAAGCGCCAAAGGCAGTACCCCAAATCCAAATGCCAGAGAGGTCATTAAAATCGGTCTGAGGCGCATCTTGGCGGCTTGAATAGTGGCTTCAATCACGTCCATGCCTTCCTCAACCAAGTCTTTGGAGAATTCGACAATCAGAATGGCATTTTTGGTGGCTAAGCCGACGATGGTTAACAGCCCCACTTGGAAGTAAATATCACTGGGCTTGGCAAAAAAGTGGGCGGCTAAAAGCGTTCCCAGCACGCCTAAAGGCACAATCAGGATAACTGAAATCGGTAGTGTCCAACTTTCATAGAGTGCAGCTAAACATAAGAAAACCACCAATATCGACAAAATATACAACAAGGTCGATTTTTCCCCCGCCGCTTTTTCTTCATAAGACAAGCCTGTCCATTCAATACTAACGCCTTTTGGCAATTGTTGGCTGAGAGCTTCGACTGTGTCCATGGCTTCCCCTGAACTAATATGCGGTGGCGACATGCCCAGTATTTGTAGCGCGGCTTGACCATTATAGCGTTCTAACTTTGGGGATTCTTTCACCCAGGTCATCTCCACAAATGCTGATACCGGAATCATATCACCGGTTTTATTGCGCACATACCAGTCGTTAAAGTTGTCCGGGGTGGAGCGGTATTTTGCCTCAGACTGTACATAAATGCGTTTAACTTTGCCTTGCTTTATAAAGTCATCCACATAAGCACGTCCCCAAGCAATGGAGAGGGATTGGTTAATGTCGGCAATCGACAATCCCAATGCCTGCGCTTTTTGTTTATTGACCTGCACTGATAGCACCGCGGCGGGTTCTTGACCATTGGGTCGAACCCCGACTAAATTGGGGTTTTGGCTTGCCATGCCTAGCATTTGATTGCGGGCATTATAGAGTTGTTCTCGGCCAACACCGCCGGTATCCTTCACGTAAAAGTTAAAGCCCATGGCGTTGCCGAGTTCCATAACCGGCGGCGGGGCAAAGGCGAATACCATTGCTTCTTTAATCTGACTGAAAGTGCCCATGGCTCGACCGGCAATCGCATTGACACTGCGACTGGGGTCGGTTCTTTCTGACCAGTCTTTGAGGCGTACAAAGGCGATGGCGGTATTTTGACCCGTACCCGAGAAGTTAAAGCCGATAACGGTAAACAGGGCTTCAATATTGTCTTTCTCGGTGTCTAAATAGTGATGTTCCAATTTTTTAACCACTTCAAGGGTATCTTCTTGAGTGGCACCGGATGGCATCATCACTTGGCTTAATAGCATGCCTTGGTCTTCATTGGGTAAAAAGCCGGCAGGGGTTTTGGCATAAAGATAGCCTACCGAACCGACGATGAGTAGATAGACGGCAAAGAAAACAAAACGATGACGGATAATGCCTTTGACACCACGACCATAAGCATGAGTGCCTCGGTCAAATTGACGATTGAACCAGCCGAAGAAGCCTTTGGATTCAGCGGTTTTATCCACGGGTTTTAAAAGCGTTGCACAGAGCGCGGGTGTGAGAATAAAGGCCGCGAGAACCGATAACACCATTGCGGAAACAATCGTTACTGCAAATTGCTGGTAAATGACCCCCGCCGAGCCGGGGAAGAAAGCCATGGGTAAAAACACCGCACTGAGCACCAATCCAATTCCAATTAAAGCGCCGGAAATTTGGTTCATAGATTTATGGGTGGCTTCTTTGGCGGGCAAATTTTCTTGGTGCATGACCCTTTCGACGTTCTCAACCACCACGATGGCATCGTCTACCAACAGACCGATGGCCAAGACCATGGCAAACATGGTGAGGGTGTTAATCGAGTAGCCAAAATAGGACAGAATGCCAAAGGTTCCTAACAGCACGACAGGGACGGTAATGGTGGGAATCAGGGTCGCGCGAACATTACCCAAAAAAAGGTACATAATTAACACCACCAAAATAATCGCTTCGATTAAGGTTTGCACCACCCCTTCAATCGAGAGTTTGATAAAAGGGGTGGTGTCATAGGCTTTGACATAGCTCATGCCTTCAGGGAAAAAGGGTGCCAATTCTTCTAGCTTTGCCATGACCTTTTCTGCGGTTTCGAGGGCATTGGCATTGGCTGCGGTTTTGACTGCGAACCCGGCAGCCGGCGACCCTTTATATCGCGCGGCTCTGGCATAACTTTCGGCACCGATTTCGACACGAGCCACATCACTGAGCGTGACAGACGTGCCGTCTTCGGCGGTTTTAATAACGATCTGTTCAAATTCACTGACATTTTTCAAACGGCTTTGTAAATTCACCACCACGTTAATGGGTTGGTTGACCGGCGCAGGCGCATCACCGAGTTGCCCCGCAGTCACAACGGCATTGTGGGTGCGAATGGCATTGACAATATCGCTGGGAATCAATTGGTGGTTTGCCAATTTATAGGGGTCAAGCCAGACTCTTAACGCATATTCAGCACTGAACTGCATGACTTCACCAACGCCATCTAAGCGGCTAATGGGGTCAACAATATGGGTGCCAATATAGTCCCCTAAGTCGGTCGCACTGAAGGTGTTATCCGGCGAGATAAACCCGACCACCATTAAAAAGTTCCGTACCGATTTGGCGACCTGAATCCCTTGCCGTTGTACCGCTTCGGGTAGCGAGGTCATGGCCGCTTGCAGTTTGTTTTGAATCTGCATTTGGGCAATGTCGGCATCGGTTCCGGTTTTGAAGGTCAGGGTAATATTGGCCTGCCCGGTGGATTCACTGGTGGCGGACATATACATGAGGTTATCTAACCCTTTCATTTTGCTTTCAATGATTTGGGTGACGGTATCTTCAATGGTTTTTGCCGAGGCGCCCGGATAAGTGGCGGTAATGGTAATGGTCGGTGGTGCGATGGCCGGATATTGCGAAATCGGCAAGTTAATGACCGACAAGGTACCGGCAATCATGACTAGCAATGCAATCACCCAGGCAAATACGGGGCGGTTTATAAAGAAGGTAGCGAAAGAATGACGGTGGTGGCGGTGGCTGGTTTCAGACATTAGCGAGCGCCTCCCTGTGAGGGAATTAGCCCAGCCTTCATACCGGGGCGAATAAATTGGAGGCCTTTAACGATTACCTGGTCTCCTGGTGCTAAGCCGTCGGTAATAATCCAGCTTTGTTGATAAAGCCCAGCTTCTTTAACGGGCTTAACGGCGACGGTATTGTCTGGCGTTAGAACCATGACAAATGGCTGGCCTAACGCATTGCGCTGCAATGAAAGGGTTGGGATCAAAGCGACCTGTTCCAGTATGCCTGTGGTAACTTGACCTTGCATAAACATCCCCGGCAGAATTAAGGTGTCAGGGTTTTGAAATTGGGTTCTTAAAATCACCGCGTCAGTGGCTGGATTCACTTGGAATTCCGATAGTAAGATTGTGCCGGTGCTCGGGTAAGGTTGCTGTGGCAATTTGAGCCGCACCGGATAATCCGCTAGATTCACCTGTTCATTTGCTAATGCTTTTCGCAAAGGCAATGCCTGATTGGCGGTGACCGAAAAATCAACATAAATGGGGTCGAGTTGCTGAATGGTCGCCAGTGATTGTGCTTGATTGGTGGTGACTAAAGCGCCTTTGGTGACGGTAGAACGACCAATGCGACCACTGATAGGGGCTTTGATTTGGGTTCTTTCAAGCTGAATGGCTGCGGTTTTTAGTGCCGCTTGGTTTGCTTGCAAGTTGGCTTTCGCTTCACGTAATAACGCCTTGGCATCATCAAGAACCTGTTCGCTGACCGCATTGATTTTGACTAATCGCTCATTACGAGTCACTTTGATTTGCGCATTGGTCAGCAAAGCTTTGGATTTTTCAACCGCCGCCTTGGCGCTTTCGTATAAGGCTTGATAGCTGGCCGCATCCAGTTGATAAAGCGTCTCCCCTTTATTAACGAAAGAACCTTCTTTGAACAGACGTTGGGTAATAATGCCTTCCACCTGAGGGCGGATTTCTGCTGTGGCGGATGCTTGGGCTCGTCCGGTGATGGCTAATTGATTAGGAACCTGTGTCATTTCGACTTTTATAATGCCTACTTGCGGTAAGCTTATTGCCGGATTGGCTTGCTGTGCAGGTTTTTCAGCGGGGGCTTTTGAGTTGTCGCAAGCCGTGAGACCTAATGCCAAACTTGCCAATAATAGTGCTTTGCGTGCAATCAAAATCGGTGCAGAAAATAAACGGTTTTCCATGATAGCTATCCTTGCTATTTATATTGAAACACTATTGTAACGGATGTGGTGTTACTTTGGTGTAACAGTTTTTAAAATGTGAAGCCGGAAATAACAAAAACGCCCAGGCCTGGGCGTTTTAAAGGGAAAAAGGGAGGTTTGTAAGCTGTTGCTGCTTAGGGCAGAATAAAACCGATGGCTTCTTGGACGGCTTCTAGGGTCGGTTGCGCTTGTGCTTTCGCTCGGTCAGAACCTTGTTTTAAAATGGCTTTGAGGTCGGATTCATTTTGGCGCAACTGGTGATAGCGTTGTTGAATCGGGGCTAAATAATCGGCAACCAGTTCGCCAAGTTCGACTTTTAAATGGCCATACATTTTGCCTTCAAAGTGCTTTACAACTGAATCAATGGGTTGGCCGCTAATCACCGAATAAATCGTTAACAGATTCGATACGCCGGGCTTGTTTTCAGGATCATAGTTGATTTCTGTGCCGGAGTCGGTTTGTGCTTTTTTGAATTTCTTAATAATGGTTTTGGGGTCATCCAACAGCGCAATAAAGTTATTTTTATTGTCATCCGACTTAGACATTTTAGCGGTTGGGTCTTGCAAACTCATAATGCGCCCGCCCGAGGTGGTCGGCGGAATAAAGGGTTCGGGGATTTTGAAAATTTCACGATTAAACCGATTATTAAAACGATGCGCAATATCGCGTGCCAATTCTAAATGTTGTTTTTGGTCAGCGCCAACGGGCACTTTTTCAGTTTGGTAGAGCAAAATGTCTGCTGCCATCAGCACAGGATAGTCAAACAGTCCGACATTGATATTTTGAGCGTGTTTTTGCGATTTATCTTTAAATTGCGTCATGCGACTGAGTTCGCCCATATAGGTAGAGCAATTGAGTATCCATGCCAGTTCACTGTGTGCGGGCACATGGGATTGGATAAAAACGGTGCTTTGATCCGGGTCAATGCCACTGGCGAGATAAAGTGCAACAAAATCCAGGCTGCGTTTGGCGAGTTCCGCTGGAGATTGCTCAACGGTAATGGCGTGCATATTCACCAATGAAAACAAACAGTGGTAATTCGATTGCATCTTAACCCAGTTTTTAATGGAGCCAATATAGTTGCCAATCATTAAATCACCTGAAGGCTGAATACCACTGAATAGCGTTGGTTTTTGCATAGCGAAGTCCATGAGTTCTTGGTTGAATTTTAAAAAAGCGTATTTTCGCACTTTTTTGCAGAAAAAGCGATAAGCTCAATAAGCGGTGATGATGGGGTTAGCGTGAATTAACGGGCGTTTTTGTAAAGTTTGAGTGTCTGTTCGGTTTCTTGTAGCAGTTGCGAAACTTTTAAATAGAAAGTGGATTTTTTATCTTCGATCATCGGTTCCAATTGTTTTAATAAGCGATGCGTCTTTGGAATATTGCCAATATTATAGTTTGCCAACGCATCATAATAATAACTGAAGCGAGGTTGCTGTTGTTGGGCAAAGAGTTCGGCGAGCGTGCTGTATAACAAGTATTGATAATGGTAGTTTGGGGTGCGATTTCGCAGTAGCTCAATGGCCTTGTCTCTATGTCCCAAGTAGGCCAAACTTTTTGCATAAAGGTAGGGGATGGCAAAGTCGGATGGGTAAAAGTCCATTAAGCGTTCTAGGTCGAGAAGGGCGCTGGCGTCCTGTCGCGCGACTTTAACTTCAATCAATTGTTGTTTATATACTCGTTCATCGGGATTTTTTGCAATGATGGCTTCAAGGCATTGGTGATCAAACTGTTTTATATCTTGGTTAGGTAAATAAAGTACCTTTAGGTTCCGCAGATAACAGGCGTGTTCAGGTTTGAGTTGACTGTTTTCAAAAGGATCAGTATGGGTTTGACTGACAAATGCCAGACGCATTTGCATCAGTTTTAGGCTGTCGTAGCTTAACGCCTTTTGGGTGTTCATTTGTTCGGCACGATCTCTGGCTTTGGCGAGGCGGTTTTCGGTGACCGGGTGGGTCATTAAAATTTCGGGTGGGGTATTTTTAAAGAGTTGAGACTCCTTTGAAAGTCGGTCAAAAAAGTCGCCCATGGCGAACGGATTATAGCCCGCCTCGTTGAGGTATTTAATGCCAAAATAATCCGCCTCGCTTTCATGAATGCGTGAATTTTTGAGTTGTTTTTCAATGTTGAGTCCTATTGAACCCATATAGGCGGCGACCCCGGCGGTGGGGTTTTGAGAGCCAATTAAGATGGCCGCTAAAATAGACGCAATGCCGGCAGTGCTCGCCGTGCTTTGGTTTTCATAGGTTCTGGATAGGTGGCGTTGGGTGACATGGGCAATTTCGTGCGCCATGACGGATGCCAATTCATCTTCTGATCGAGCGGAAGCAATCAGTCCGGTATGAATGCCGATGATACCATTTGGGCCGGCAAAGGCATTAATGGTTGGGTTGTCGATAATAAAAAAACTGTAATGGCGGTTTTGCCCGGTTTCTCCGGTGATTTTTTCGCCAATACGGCGAATATAACTTAATAAGGTGGCGTCGTATATCAAGGGATATTGGGTGTGCAATGCCGTTGAAAAGGATTTGCCTAACAGTGTTTCAGTCTGACTGTCATAATCTTTAAGGTCAGAAGCCCCTAAATCAGGTAGATTATTAGACGCGTTGGCTTGAAAAGTAACGGTAAGAATTAGAAAAAAAACAAGACGCAACATTTTGTCCAATAAGTTTTGTAGAATTGAGTGGAATATATTGTAAGATAAAACCATCGCAATTGCATTAAGGGAGTATGAAGGATGCAGCCTAAGTTTGTTTTGGACGCAAAAAATCTACCATGTCCTTTACCCTTGGTCAAATTGAAAAAGGCCTTATCTGAAGTGGATTTATTGTGTCAGTCCATTGAACTCCAGGTTTCAGATAAAGCGGCTTTAAGAGATATCCCTGCGTTTTGTTCGCAACAAGGTTTGGCATGCCAACTGCTGATAGATTCACCAGAGCGAAAAGTGTTTCAGATTCAGTTGTCTGATTCCTTATAGAGACCTTTGCATGAGTGGGACGCGAAAGAAAAAGATGAGAAATTTTAACCATTTTTATTCGTGTAGCCATCTTGTGCAAAGGTCTCTTATAATAAAAGAATTGCACTATTCGAGTGCAACCCTGTTCTGAGATCACTCGATTGAATGATATAAAATGAGACCTTTGCATAAGTTTGCTTAAAGTGGGACGCGAAATGAAAATGCGTAAAAATTTTTATTGAGGATGCCATTTCCTGTAAAGGTCATCATAATAAAGAGAATATTTAAATGTCTTATAAGAAATTAACCAAAGCTGTCATCCCTGTTGCGGGACTTGGAACCCGTTTTTTACCGGCAACCAAAGCCATTCCGAAAGAAATGCTGACGGTTGTTGATAAACCGTTGATTCAGTATATTGTGCACGAAGCGGCAGAGGCCGGTATTACCGATATTATTTTGGTCACCCATTCGAGCAAAGGCGCCATCGAAAACCATTTTGATAAACATTATGAGTTAGAAGCCGAACTCAATATCCGCGGTAAATCTGAACGATTGGTGCCGTTACAAGAAATTACCCCGGAAGGCGTTCGCATTGTCAGTGTTCGGCAACCTGAGGCATTAGGATTAGGCCATGCCATTCTTTGCGCCTCCCCCATTATTGCCGACAATGAACCTTTTGCCGTCTTGTTACCGGACGTTTTAATGTATCACGCCAAAAGAGGGTGTTTGGCGCAAATGGCTGAACAATATCGAAAAATACACACCAGCGTCGTGGCGCTGGAAGCCGTTGATGAATCGGAAGTCGAAAAATATGGTATTGCCGGTGTAAAAGGGCCTGATATGCGAATTGTCGAATTGGTTGAAAAACCTAAACCTGATGAAGCGCCTTCTAATTTATCCGTGGTAGGTCGCTATATTTTTACGCCTAGATTAATGGAAATTTTAAAAACCACTCAACCCGGTGCAGGGGGCGAAATTCAGCTGACCGATGCCATGGATACGCTATTGGAAGAAGAAGTGATGTTTGGCTTCGAATTTAAAAATGGCAAAACGTATGATTGTGGCGATAAACTCGGCTATTTGAGAGCCAATGTTGAATATGCATTAAGAGATAGTACGCTTGGTGAGGGGTTTAAGAACTATTTAAAAACCTTGGCATTAGGCAAAAAATAGCTTGAGCTGATGTATAAACAAGCAATTCGTTTATGGGTCATGGAATTTGGGGTTTAATTAATTTTTTAAGGAGATCAAATGGGCGTTGAACAATCCCCTGCGTGGCAGGCTTTACAGGTACATTGTGATTCAGGTATGGGATCGGCTCATCTGTCGGCACTGTTTAACGAGGTGTCACGAACAGAGCAATTTTCATTGGAATTGGAAGATTTATATGTTGATTTCTCCAAAAATCGTATTAACGAACAAACGCTATCGTTGTTGGTCGATCTGGCGGAGCAACAAAAGTTACCCACGGCGATTCAAGCATTATTAACAGGTGAAAAAGTTAATGATACCGAAGGCCGTCCGGCACTGCATACGGCATTAAGAGCCGATGGTCAGGCGGTCAGCGGTGAAGCGGCAAAAGTGCAACCCGAAGTTGAGCAAGCTTTGCAAAAAATGGCGGTGATGGCGGATAAAATTCGTGCCAAGCATTGGCGAGGGTACAGTGGTAAGCCCATAACCGATGTGGTTAATATCGGCGTGGGGGGCTCAGATTTAGGCCCCCTAATGATAACTCACAGTTTGCAAACGATTGATTCACCCGTTAATTTGCATTTCATCTCCTCGATTGACGGGACGCAAACTTCAAATTTATTAAAAAGCCTAAAACAAGAAACCACTTTGTTTATATTGGCCTCTAAGTCTTTTACGACGATTGATACTTTATCCAATGCCGAAACGGCCAAAGATTGGTTGCAAGAGTGTATTGAAGATGATGCGGTGATCTATGCTCAACATTTTATTGGGGTTTCGACCAAGCCGGATAAAATGACCGAGTGGGGGATTCCGCCGGAAAACCAATTGTTATTTTGGGATTGGGTGGGGGGGCGCTATTCTTTATGGTCTGCTATTGGGTTGCCCATTGCGCTTAAAATTGGCATGCCACGTTTCCGTGAGCTTTTGCAAGGCGCTCATATTATGGATCAGCATTTTGCCACAGCGCCTTTGGCCAAAAATATTCCGGTGGTGTTAGGTTTGATTGATGTTTGGAATGTCAACTTCTTAAATATTCACGATAAGGCGATTCTGCCCTATGATGCGCGGTTGAAATATATTCCTTCTTATCTGGAACAATTGGTGATGGAGAGTAATGGTAAATCGGTGGCAAAATCGGGTGAAAAGGTGGCCTATCGTACGTGTCCCGTTCTATGGGGGGAGGTAGGTCCCAATGCTCAGCATGCGTTTTATCAATTACTTCACCAAGGCACCCAAGCGGTGATGTGTGACTTTATTGCCCCGGTTGAACGGGATGATATCGACGAAGGTTCTCAGTCGGAAAGAAATGAAAGTCTGCGTCATCAGCATCAATTGGCAATGGCGAACTGTTTTGCACAGTCGCGGGTTTTGATGTTGGGAGATGATGCGATTCCGGATGCATTGAAATCGGCTTTTGATTCGCCGTTTAAACATTATCCGGGGAACCAACCTTCCAATACCATTTTGATGAAAACCATCTCTCCCAAAACATTGGGCATGTTGATTGCCCTTTACGAACATAAAACTTATGTAGAAGGGGTCATTTGGGACATTAACTCATTTGACCAATGGGGGGTTGAACTCGGTAAGTTAATTGCCAAAGAAGCCTATAGTGCGATAAAAGATCGGACTTTGGCCGAGGGGTTTGACAGTTCCACAAAAGCATTAATTGATAGGGTTGCAAAATGAAAGTTTCAGTATTTGGGTGTGAATTAAGTGGATTGGTGACGGCAGGGTTGTTGGCGCATACCGGTAATGAAGTGATGGCTTTACCCGTTGGGAATGTCAAGGTTGACGATCTAGAGAAAGGTATTTTACCTCGACAAGAGCCTGGGCTGGATCAATTAATAGCAAATCAATATCAAGAAGGTCGGCTGACTTTTGAGGCAGATTGGCAGGCTGGTATTGTGCATGGGAATGTGTATATTTTAAGTATGCCTTCCTGGCGAGCAGATCGCGCCGAAAGGGTGATTGAAGAAATTGGTAAAACCGCTCGTAAAGATGTGGTGGTGGTGAATCAAAGTACCTTCCCGGTTGGAACCGCTGATCGATTTCAAGCCTCAATAAAATTAGCCTTTGCTCAGCGGGGTTTGGTTGCGAAAGCGGCGGTGGTTTCGATGCCGGAATTTATCAGTGAGGGGTCGGCTATTAATGACTTTTCAAAGCCTTCACGAGTGATTTTGGGATCTTCTGACCAAGATGCGATTCGGTTGTTGCGGGATTTAATGCGCCCCTTTAACCATGTCACTGATCAAGTGAAAATCATGTCAACGCGCGCGGCGGAATATACCAAATATGCGGTGAATGCGTTATTGGCAACTCGAATCAGCTTGGTCAATGAATTGGCCAATAATGCTGAGCATTACAATATTGATATTGAAGAGGTTCGTCAAGGATTAGGGTCAGATTCGCGCATTGGTTTTAGTTATCTATTTCCCGGGTGCGGGTTTGGGGGGCCTAATTTTGCAGCCGATGTTGAAACATTGGTCGGCAGTTTACAGTCTAAAGGCTATGATGCAGACCTCCTTAAAGTGGTTTTGGAAAACAACGAAATTCAAAAAGAGGTTCTGTTTCGTAAGGCGTGGCGTTTCTTCAAAAACGATTTACGGGGCTTAAAAATAGCAGTTTGGGGGTTATCTTTTAAACCAAATACTGCCACGGTCGATAATTCACCTAGCGTTAAAACCATTGAAGCACTAGTGGCACAAGGCGCAGAAGTGGTTGCCTATGATCCTAAAGCGGGTCCGGCCTTCGCAGCATATTGGGGAGAAAAACCTGGTGTGACGTTGGTTGATAATATGTATGATGCGCTGCAACATGTTGATGCCTTAATGATTCTAACGGAATGGCGCCGTTTCTGGAGTCCTGACTATGATCGCATGTTTGAATTAATGAACCGCCCGGTGATTTTTGATGGCCGCAATATCTACGAACACTCGGTGTTGGCCGAACATGGCTTTCGTTATTTTGCCATCGGTCGCGGTGAAGTGATTTAAGGAATAAATGTAAGAAACAACCCCAAAAATCCACCAGGCCTGGTGGATTTGATACGGTGAATAACGCTTGTATCAGGTTGCTTTTATGGCTAGAATGGATACCTTTTTCAGCCACCGCTTGGCATTATCAGAGCGAATAATCACAATATTTTTACGAAAAGAGACCTTTGCACGAGATGGCGACACGAATAAAAATGGTTAAAATTTGCTTTCGTCTCTCCCCCCCCTGAAAAGGGCTCAAAAAAATAAAGTGGATAAAACAATTAATGACAAAAAAGAGCACTATGAAACCCTTTGAAAAAGGCATTTACCTCCTCCCTAATCTGATGACCACGCTGGCATTGTTCGCCGGGTTTTATGCGGTGATTGCAGGGATGAATGGTCAGTATGAACTGGGTGCCATTGCCGTGTTTGTGGCGATGGTCTTTGATGGTCTTGATGGGCGTATTGCCCGCATGACCAATTCCTCTAGCGCCTTTGGCGCAGAATATGATAGTTTGGCCGATATGGTGTCGTTTGGGTTGGCACCCGCGTTATTAGTTTATCAATGGGCATTACAGGATTTTGGTAAATTAGGTTGGTTGATTGCGTTTATTTACTCCGTCGGCGCTGCATTACGATTGGCGCGATTTAACACCCAAGTGGGGATTGCCGATAAACGCTATTTTCAAGGGTTGCCTAGTCCGGCAGCGGCGGCGTTATTAGCCGGATTTATCTGGATGATTGAAACCAACCAAATCGAAACGGGCATCGAGTCCGTGGTGGTGCTAATTCTAACGTTGCTTTCCGGGTTGATGATGGTCAGCAATATTCGATTTAGCTCTTTTAAAGAATTGAACTTAAAGGGCAAGGTGCCTTTTGTGACTTTGTTTGTGATTGTGCTGGTATTTGTGGTCATTACCATTAAACCCGCGATGATTTTATTTGGGTTGTTTTTAGGGTATTTTGTGTCCGGCCCTTTGTTAACCTTGCGAATGGTTCAGCAAAAGCGCACATTGCGTCGTCAAGGGAAAAAGACATCCTCCCCGGCGAATGATCAACCAGAAGTGGACGCTGATAAACCTGTGGAAAAAACGGATTCAACCCCTCAACAAACTAAGCCCGACTAGAGAGCAGCATAACTATGAAAGACGAATTGATTATTTTTGATACCACTTTGCGTGATGGAGAACAGAGCCCCGGCGCATCCATGACTAAGGAAGAAAAGGTTCGTATCGCCAAACAATTAGAAAAACTAAGAGTGAATGTGATTGAAGCAGGTTTTCCTGCGGCCAGTCAAGGCGATTTTGAATCGGTTCATGCCGTGGCCGGCGCGGTAAAAGATGTCACGGTTTGTGGTTTGGCCAGAGCGGTTGAAAATGACATTGTTCGAGCCGGTGAAGCGATTAAACCAGCCGAATCCGGGCGCATTCATACCTTTATTGCGACGTCGCCAATTCACATGGAGAAGAAACTGAAAATGTCTCCTGACGAGGTTGTGGAGAAAGCGGTTTGGGCGGTCAAGCGTGCCAGAGACTTTACCGATAATGTTGAGTTTTCACCGGAAGATGCCGGGCGTTCTGACATTGATTTTTTGTGCCGAGTCATTGAAGCAGCGATTGATGCCGGCGCCACCACCATTAATATTCCGGATACGGTTGGCTATAATATTCCGGAACAGTTTGGCGCCTTGTTTCACCAACTACTCAATTCTATTCCTAATGCCGATAAGGCGATTTTCTCAGCGCACTGTCACAACGACTTAGGATTGGCTGTGGCCAATTCCTTGGCGGCAGTCAGTGCAGGGGCAAGACAGGTCGAATGCACCATTAATGGCTTGGGTGAACGTGCCGGTAATACCGCGCTGGAAGAAGTGGTGATGGCGGTGCGTACCCGTCAGGACATCTTTACCGTTGATACGCGAATTCACACCCCCGAAATCTTAGCGGCGTCGCGCTTGGTGTCGGGTATTACCGGCTTTGCCGTGCAACCCAATAAAGCCATCGTCGGCACTAATGCGTTCTCGCATGAATCCGGTATTCATCAAGATGGCGTGCTCAAGCACCGTGAAACTTATGAAATTATGCGCGCAGAAGATGTGGGTTGGAGTACCAACAAAATGGTACTTGGTAAACATTCTGGCCGCAGTGCTTTCCGTGCCCGTTTAAAAGAATTGGGGATTGAATTTGAAACCGAACAGGAACTCAGTGATGCATTTGTCAGCTTTAAAGATTTGGCTGATCGTAAGCATGAAATATACGACGAAGATTTACAAGCCTTGATCACCGACAATAATACCCGTCGTGTGGAAAATGAAACCTTCCGACTCATTGCCTTAAAAGCCAATACCGAAATGGGCGATGCCCCGAGCGCCGAGGTGACTTTGTGGATACTGGGAGAAGAAAAAACCGCTTCTGCATCCGGCGGTGGCGTGGTGGATGCTACCTTTAAGGCCATTGAGCAGTTGGTCAACTCAGGCGCCACTTTGGAACTTTATTCAGTCAGTAATGTCACCAATGGCACAGATTCATTAGGCGAAACGACCGTTCGCATGGAAAAAGCCGGGCGTATCGTCAATGGCCAAGGTGCGGATACCGATATCGTGACGGCTTCGGCAAAAGCCTATATTAATGCGCTGAATAAATTACTGGATCCAGGTCGTAAAGCGCATCCACAGGCCGTAGCCGTTTAATTTATGTTGATGAGATTCAGTCAGACATTTTTTTCCGAGTTGGGACTAACAGCCTGGCAAGCCAGGCCTGGTTATTTTTCACCGCGATCTCGTGCTTCTCAGCCATTGGAATCCCATATCGATTCAGAATCGGCTAACACCCAGCCCAGTGCCAGTCATTCTGGTTTAGAAAATGCAACGCCTATGACTCATGAAACTTCAGCCGTGATTTCCGACGATGTGGGTTTGAAGCCAATCCCTTGGGTTTGGGTAGGCGCCGGATTGGCGGATATTTGGCAAAATTCAAACCGTCCTGAATGGCAACTGACCTTAAATATCTTAAAAGCCTTTGGACGCGCACCCGATCAACTGCATTTCGTTGATTCAACGCTTTGTCAAAGCGAAGAAACGATGATGGATACATTGGATAAGATTATTGAATTGGGCGTTGAGCGGGTTTTTGTCTTTGAACGAGATGCTGCGATTATAAAAGACTTGCAAGCCGGAGCAGAACTGATTGATTTGCCTCGGTTTGATCAGCTTTTAGCCAGTGCCGAAGCCAAACGGTCACTTTATCAGATTTTGTGCCAGGCAACCGGCTAGGACAAATCGCATGAGATGGACGGTGAATGGGTGAGTGGTTTTGATTTTTTTCGACCCATGACCGAGTTGGATTTGGATTGGGTGTTGACGGTTGAACAACAGTGTTACGATTTTCCCTGGTCTCGTCGTGGGTTTGAGCAGGCCTTGGATGATGGTTTGGCCTATATTTTTTGTGATGCACAACAAAACACATTGGGATACGCCTGTTTTTTAACGGTGCTGGATGAAGTGCAGTTATTGAACTTTTGCGTGGCGCCCAAATGGCAACGCCAAGGTGTTGCGCGTTGCGCGTTGCAGGCCTTGCAAAATCATTTTCGGGCGGCAAGTTATCAGATCATGTTGCTAGAAGTGCGAGTTTCCAATGTTGCCATCGGCTTGTATGAATCCCTTGGATTTATAAAAAATGGCATTCGGCCAGATTACTATTCCGCTTGGGATTATCAAGATGGGGATTTGGTCAAAGTGCGCGAGGATGCGTTATTGATGTCCTGCGCACTGCAAACCCCGCAAAAATAGCCAGGCCTGGCTGTTTTTGTTAGCGGTATTGTTCGGGAATGGTTTGGCCAATGATTTTGGCCATCGCTTTAAGCATTTTACTGTTTCCCGCAATGATATTACCCGATTTCAAAAAATCATTGCCGCCTTTAAAATCCGTGACCAGACCCCCTGCTTCTTGTACGATGAGCGCTCCCGCAGCAATATCCCAAGGCTTTAGGTTGAGTTCCCAGTAACCATCAACCCGTCCACAGGCCACATAGGCCAAATCCAATGCAGCAGAACCCGCGCGGCGAATGCCCGCCGTATTGAGCATGAATTGTTTTAAGCTGGCTAAATAGGCATCAACATAATCAAATTGTTGAAATGGAATCCCTGTTGCCATCAAGGCATTTTGTAGGGTTTTTTGTTCACTGACGCGAATGCGGTAATTGTTCATGCGTGCGCCATCTCCGCGAGAGGCTGAAAAACATTCATCTCTTAAGGGATCGTAAATCACGCCATGACTGAGGCGTCCCTTCTCGGTGATGGCGATGGAAACGGAAAAAACCGGAAATTGGTGTAAGAAATTGGTGGTGCCGTCTAAGGGGTCGATAATCCATTCAAAATCGGAATCGGTTTTATGGTGGCCACTTTCTTCCGCTTGAATACTATGGTCAGGGTAGTATTTGCGGATGGTATCGATAATCATTTTTTCAGCACGCTTGTCAACTTCGCTGACATAATCATGACGGCCTTTTTCTTGGATATTGAGTTGGTCAATTTGGCTGACTTGATCAGCAATAAATTCTCCGGCTTGTTTGGCTGCTAGGGTGGCTATATTCAAAATAGGATGCATAAGGTTGTTTCCAGTTGTTAAAATATTCCCCAACATTAGCCGAGTTGGCTTGGGTGATGGGGCTTTTAGAATAATAATAGAATTATAGCGGAAAATAGATGATAGAAGATTACAGAAGCCACCCAAATTTGGCAAAGATTAAAATTGTGCTGATTGAAACCTCTCACCCGGGCAATATTGGTGCGGTGGCGCGTGCCATGAAAAATATGGGTCTGAGTCAATTGGTGTTGATCAATCCAAAAGAATTTCCATCCCAGGTGGCTTCAGCGCGGGCTTCGGGGGCGGCGGATGTTTTGGATTCAGCACTTAAGGTTGATTCACTGGAGGCAGCGGTTGCCGATTGTCAATTGGTGATTGGTGCCAGTGCCAGAATGCGTAAAGTTTCTTGGCCGCAATTGGATGTGCGACAAACCGCAAATTTGGCAATGGAAACCTTGAGTGCCCGTGACACAAGCGCTCCCGTTGCCATTTTGTTTGGTCGCGAGGATTCCGGCTTAAGCAATGCTGCAATGGATAAATGTCATTATTTGGCGCACATTCCCACCAATCCAACTTACTGTTCACTCAATATCGCCGCCGCCGTTCAGGTCTTTGTGTATGAGTTATTGATGGCGACTGAAATTAAAAGCGTTCACCAGGCGGAAGGCTATCGTCATCAATTGGCAAGTGGCGAACGAATGGAAGGTTTTTATGAACATTTGTATCAAGCGTTGCAAGATATTGAGTTTTTAGATCCGGCTAAAAATGCGCGCTTTATGCGACGTATGCGCCGATTATTTAATCGCAGTCAACTGGATATAAAAGAAGTCGATATTCTACGAGGCGTGTTGACGGCTGCGCAAAGACAAGCTGAGCAATTACGAAGGCTCAAAAAGGAAAATGATGCTGAAACGAATTAGAGAAGATATCCGATCGGTGTTTGATCGGGATCCTGCTGCCAGAAATAGCTTTGAAGTGCTCACGACCTATCCTGGGTTGCATGCCATTTTGTGGTATCGACTGTCTCATTGGTTATGGGGAAAAGGCTTGAAGTGGCCATCGCGGTTTATTTCAGGCTTGGCGCGCTGGTTTACAGGCATTGAAATTCATCCTGCGGCAACGATTGGTCATCGTTTATTTATTGATCATGGTATGGGGGTGGTGATTGGTGAAACGGCTGAAATCGGTGATGATTGCACCTTGTACCATGGTGTGACTTTGGGCGGCACCAGCTGGAATGAAGGGAAACGCCATCCTACGTTGGGAAATCGAGTGGTTGTTGGCGCGGGTGCAAAAGTATTGGGGCCGATAGAAGTCGGTGATGATGCTCGAATCGGCTCAAATGCGGTGGTGATTAAATCCGTCCCGACTGGGCGAACGGTTGTCGGGATTCCTGGGCGGATTGTCGAAACCAATTTGTCGGAGAAAGAAAAGCGTCGTCAAAAAATGGCACAAAAAATTGGATTTGATGCTTATGGTGTGGGTCAAGATGTTGAAGACCCGGTGGAAAAGGCAATTTACAGTTTATTGGATCATATTCAAAGTCAAGATGAGCAGTTGGAAAAACTCAATAGGCAAGTCAAGCGGCTGGGCGGGGAAGATACTCATGTTGATTTACCCAGTCTTGAAGATGCCGTATTGGAGCCGGATGACCCGCTTCAGCAAGCGCATATTAAACTGGAGAAGGATGGGGATAAATCTTGAGTAAAATACTAGGTTATTGTAAGATAGTGGCTATTCAATAAAGGGAAGCTCAAGCAGTTTCTCTAATAGCAAAGTCATTGCTTTCTCACTGTGAAAAGGGGCATTATGAAACTTACATCAAAAGGCCGGTATGCCGTAACCGCTATGTTGGACATAGCGCTGAATCAAGCCAAAGGCCCGATTACACTGGCAATGATTTCAGAAAGACAGGCGATATCGCTATCCTATTTAGAGCAAATTTTTGCAAAGCTGAAAAAATCAGGATTGGTTCTCAGTGCTAGAGGTCCCGGCGGCGGTTATCGTTTAAGTCGGTCGGCACAAGACATTTCAGTTGGTGATATTATTGTCGCGGTTAACGAAGATTTAGAGCCAAGACGGTGTTATGGTAAAGCCAACTGTCAAGGTGGTTCTCAATGTTTATCTCATGAGTTATGGTCAGATTTAAGTAATATGATTCAGCAGTTTCTCGTCAGTGTTTCGCTTCAACAAGTCATTGATCAACATCATATGCAGCGACCAGTAACCTTAGGTTTGGCGAAGTAATTGAAGTAAAAGAAGGTGATAAGATGGCAGTGACATTAACGCAAGCAGCAGCAGATAGGGTTGATACCATGATCGCCAAGCGCGGCCAAGGTATTGGTTTAAAGGTCAGCACCAAGACCAGTGGTTGTGCAGGGTTTTCTTATGAAGTGGGTTATGCTGATGAAATTACTGATCAGGATCAGGTTTTTGAAAGCCATGGTGTTAAGGTGATTGTGCCTGAAAAGAGCCTGCCACTCATTGATGGGATGGAGCTCGACTATGTTAAAGAGAGCTTATTGAGTGAAGGATTTGTTTTTAATAACCCTCATGTTAAAGACAGTTGTGGTTGTGGCGAGTCTTTCTCGGTTTAAGTTTGAATTCAGTGTTTAGCGCATAAATAAACCCTGGCCTGGCCAGGGTTTTTTGCTTTTTAAGAAAGAAGTGGTGTTAGCCTTAAAATCTTTTGGTGTTTATTTATGCAAAGATGGGGCGAGGTTGTTAAAATAACAAAATTATTATTTAACGAAAAGTTAACTCTGCTTAACGAAGGTTGATGGCATGCTGCAAAGAACATTTTCAATTATTAAACCCGACGCAACCCAGCGCAATTTAATCGGCGAGATTATGGCTCGCCTTGAAAAAAACGGCTTGAAAATTATTGCTGCAAAAATGATTCATTTAACAGAGCAGCAAGTCGCCGGTTTTTATTCAGAACATATTGGCAAGCCCTTTTATGAAACCTTACTTAAAAATATGACAGCCGGACCGATTGTGGTTCAAGTTCTGGAAGGTGAATATGCAATTGCCAAAAATCGTGAAGTGATGGGCGTGACCGACCCCGAAAAAGCGGAAGAAGGCACCATTCGTAGAGACTTTGCACTCTCCATTCAACAAAATTCCATCCATGGGTCAGATTCGGTAGAAAGTGCGGCTCGTGAAATTCGCTACTTCTTTAGCGAAATTGAATTGACCTCTGAGGCAAACTAATCCAGTTATGAGCACCAGTGTGAATACCGTGACCACCAATCGTCCATTTTCTTCTGAGGAAGTTATATTTCCTGCAAAAATCGATTTGTTGGGGATGGATTATGCGGGGTTGGTTGATTTTTTTGCCAAGATGGGTGAGAAGCCTTTCCGTGCCGGGCAAGTCATGAAGTGGATTCATCAGTTTGGGGTGTCAGATTTTAATGACATGACTAATCTGAGCAAAGCGTTACGGCAAAAGTTAATGGATTCGGCGGTGATTCGCACGCCTAAGATTGTTTCTGAGCAGCGCTCAAATGATGGCACCATTAAATGGTTGCTGGAAGTCGATCATCATAATTGTGTTGAAGCCGTATTTATCCCTGAAAAAAGTCGGGGAACCTTGTGTATTTCGTCGCAAGTGGGCTGTGCCTTAGAGTGCAGTTTCTGTTCAACGGGTCAGCAAGGGTTTAATCGTAACCTAGAAAATTGGGAAATCGTTGCGCAAATGTGGGTCGCCAACAAAGCGCTGGGTTGTCAGCCCAAAGAAGACAGAGTCATTTCCAATGTCGTTTTTATGGGCATGGGTGAGCCATTATTGAATGTGACTCACACTTTCCCCGCTGCTAGAATTTTAATGGATGATCATGGCTATGGTTTATCCAAACGCCGTGTTACCATTAGCACCGCCGGTGTGGTTCCTGCCATTGATAAGATTAAAGCCGCTTTGGATGTCAGTTTGGCGATTTCGTTGCATGCACCCAACAATGAATTGCGGAATCGATTGGTGCCGATTAACCAAAAATATCCGTTGGAAGTGTTAATGCCGGCTTTGCATCGTTATGTGGAAGGGGGTCACAGTAAAAAGCATGTGACAGTGGAATATGTGATGCTGGATCAAGTAAACGACCGTGTGGAACATGCACATCAATTGGTTGCATTGCTAGGCGATTTGGCCTGCAAAGTCAACTTGATACCCTTCAACCCTTTTCCTAATGCGCCTTATCAACGCTCTTCAAATAATGCGGTGCATCGTTTTCAAGATGTGTTAATGGCTGGCGGCATTAATTGTACGGTGCGTAAAACTCGGGGTGATGATATTGATGCTGCTTGCGGGCAGCTGGCCGGAAAAGTAAAAGACCGTACAAAACGAACTCTACAAACTGTCAATTTGGATCAATTAAATGGTTAATCAAAAAACAGACGACATGGTTTCTGAACAAACCGAAGGTGCAGTGGATACCTTGTCATTGACCAGTGCCCTTAAAAAAGCTCGAGAGGAAAAAGGGTGGTCGATAGAAGAGGTTGCTGAAAAATTAAAAATTGCCGCTGAACACTTGGCTTTTATGGAAAGTGAACAGTTGGATATTGCCTCATTAGACCCCTTCAAACGCGGATATTTACGGAACTATGCAGAGGTTCTTGGTGTCGATGTATCCGACTATCAAACCATGTTTAATGACATTAAATCCATTGAGGCACCTTTGCAGTCGGTCAGTTCAGAAGACCCTTCCATTAAACCCGTTTTTTCAATTGCGACCTTAAGGGTGATGACCACCATCATTCTGATTGCGTTAGTGGCTTTACTAGTGATGATTAACCTCTAGGGCGTCGCGTCCTGAATGAAGAAAATACAAGAGAAAGTAGGATGTCAAAAAAAATCAATGCCATTCGCGGCATGAATGATTTAGTAGGAGACGCATCAGTTGCATATGATTATTTAATGGCAACTGCCGAAGCGGTTCTGAAACAATATGGATTTCAATCGATTCGGTTACCTTTGGTTGAAAAAACCGAATTGTTCGCTCGCTCCATTGGCGAAGTAACGGATATCGTCGAAAAAGAAATGTATACCTTTGCTGATCGAAATGGTGACAGTTTAACCTTGCGCCCTGAGGGTACCGCAGGCTGTGTTCGCGCGGTGATCGAAAATGGCTTGACCCATAACCAAATTCAAAAACTCTATTATGCGGGGCCAATGTTCCGCCACGAGCGACCCCAAAAGGGACGCTATCGTCAATTTAACCAAATTGGGGTGGAAGTTTTTGGGCTTGAAACGGTCGATGCCGATGCCGAATTGATTGCCATGACCGCACGGTTATGGGAATCGTTGGGACTGACAGGGTTAGTGTTGCAAATCAATTCACTAGGTAGTCAGCAAGCGCGTCAAGCTTACCGAGTCTTGTTGGTGGATTATTTAGAAGGCCATCAAGCCCATTTGGATGAAGACAGTTTGCGTCGTTTGAAAACCAATCCCTTACGCATTCTGGATAGCAAAAACCCGGATATGGCCGAAATCATTGCCGGAGCGCCCAAGCTAATTGAGCATTTAGACGATGTGTCTAAACAGCATTATGAAGACCTCAAAGCCCATTTAGAAGATTTGGGCATCCTTTATGAAGAAAACCCTAATTTGGTGCGGGGACTCGACTATTACAATCGCACCGTGTTTGAATGGGTCACCACTGAACTGGGCGCGCAAGGCACTGTGTGTGCAGGTGGACGCTATGATGGTTTGGTCGAACAGATTGGGGGTAAACCGACGCCCGCAGTCGGATTTGCAATGGGAATGGAAAGGCTGGCGGTGTTATTGATGGATAAGGGGTTAATTCCAACCGTAGCAGCGGCGGATATTTATATGGTGTTGGCGGGAGAGGCAACAAAACGCCCAGGCCTGGTCATTTCTGAGCAAATTAGAGAGAATTTTCCACAGTTAAAAGTCCAGATGAATTGTGGGGGGGGCAGTTTTAAAAGTCAGTTTAAAAAAGCAGATAAATCAGGCGCACAACTTGCCTTGGTTCTGGGCGAGGATGAAGTGGCACAGCAGCAGCTGGTGGTTAAATACCTACGAGAGAATCGTGAACAGCTTGTGATAAACTGGTCTGATTTAACCGCACATCTCGCCAATCAATTTTCATCGGCAGTCGTCGAGTCCCGTTAATGAAGCAACTTAAAATAGAGCAATAGGAAATCAAACATGAGTCGTTATGAAACAGATGAAGATCAAGTTGAAGTAATCAAACAATGGTGGCAAAAAAACGGTACCCAATTGCTGTCGGGTATTTTGGTGGTGGTGTTAGCCTGGTCAGGATGGACTTATTGGCAAAATACCAAACTGAATGAAGGTCTAAAGGCCTCTGCCATGTTTGAAATGCTACAAATTCGCCAACAGCAAGGAACCTTTGGTGAGGCGATGAGAGAAGGGTTGACTCTGATGGAAGAGCATCCGGATAGTCCTTATTCAACGGGTATTGCTTTGATGGTGGCAAAACATTATTTTGAAAAAGGTGAATTGGGTTTAGCGATTGAGAATTATCAATGGGTTTTGAAACATGCGCCGGATGCCTCTTTAAAATTGGTCGCCCAGTTGCGTTTAGCCACCATTTATAGTGATCAACAGCGTTTTGAGGAGGCTCAGCAACTATTATCCTCCATTGATGAACAGCCATTGGCTGCGTCTGAAAAAGCCAATTTGGCATTTTATCGAGCAGAACTGGCCTTTAATCAAGGGGATCTCGCAGCGGCTAAAGCCGGTTATCAATCGGTGTTGGATAATAACGCTGCAGTGGATGCAATTCAAAATATGGCCAGTATTAAACTTGCTGATTTAGCAGAATAAGGTGGGTTTTGGTTTGGTGATATTCAGACGCTTTTTTATTTTATTTTCTTTGTTGATTTTGGTCGCTTGTTCTTCTAACCCAAAAGTGGTCAGAGTTCCGACGCCTCTTTTGGAAATGTCCTCCCCTTATGCTTTGGAAAAGCAGTGGCAATTACAAATGGATGCGTTTAATGCTGCCGATAGTCATGGCTTGTATGTTGCTGAAACAGCAGAATCAGTCTATTTTGCAACCCCGAATGGCGGTCTGACAAAAGCCAAAAAAGCCAATCAGCCTCGTTGGCAAGATCAGGTTGTTTGGCAAATTAAGTTACAAGCCCCAATCACAGCCGGCCCAACCGTTTACACCGATAAGGTTGTTATCGGCACAGCAAAAGGGCAGGTCATGGCTTTGCGTCAAAGTGATGGCGCCATTGCTTGGATGACTCAGCTATCCAGTGAAGTCATCAGTCGTCCTGTCATTGCAGAAGGTAAAGTCTTTGTGCGGTCAGTGGATGGCAAGGTTGTCGCATTAAATATCCAAACCGGTGCCAAAGAATGGGGGGTGGAGCATGGATTACCCAACCTTTCCTTTCGTGGCCTAGCGCCGATTACCTATGCGTCAGGACATTTGTATATTGGCTGGGAAACCGGACAAGCGCAGTCTTTGGATGCCAAAACAGGAGAACTTAATTGGCAAACTCAGGTCATTGTTCCATCCGGTCGAACCGATTTAGAGCGGATGGTCGACATTCAAGCCGCCTTGATTGTAAAAGGAGAACGGTTATTTGTGTTTGGGTATCAAGGCAAATTGACGGCATTGAATGTGAATACCGGGAATTTGTATTGGTCCAAAGAGATTTCCGGGTTTCGTAATTTTGTCGTGGATGATAAAGCCATTTATTTATTAGACGAAGATGATTTGATGAGCGCCTTTGACTTTGTTAATGGCACCCAACTCTGGCAACAACAAAATTTTAAATATCGTCAATTACGTAACCTCAATTTATATCAAGATACCCAATTGTTAGTTGCAGATGGACAGGGATATTTACACTGGATAGATAAGTTGGATGGAACCCCTATCGCCAGAACATTGCACGGTAGCCCACATTTGGGGTCGAGTGAAGAGATTGCTCGCATTCAAGTTTCCGGTCAGCAACTCTATGTGCTCGATAATGATGGCTTTCTGACCGTTTATCGGGTGAAACCTTCAGATTGGTATCAATTTAATCACCCCGAAGACCCGCTTAAGCTCTTTAGCCGTGCGGCTTCTCCCTTAAAGGACACTCAGTGAGTAAACCGGTTATTGCCTTGGTAGGCCGTCCCAATGTGGGAAAATCCACTTTATTTAATCGCTTAACCCGTTCACGGGATGCGATTGTTGCTGACTATTCGGGGTTAACGCGAGATCGCCAATATGGTACCGGTCGTTTAGGCGATAGACCTTATATAGTGGTGGATACCGGGGGCTTGAGTGGTGAGCAGGAAGGGGTGGATCCGCTAATGGCAGGACAGGTGCAAGCTGCAATCAGTGAAGCCGATGCAGTGTTGTTTTTGGTAGATGGCCGATCAGGTCTTATTCCCGCCGATGAGAGCATTGCCCATTACGTCCGTCAGTTTAATAAACCCATTTATTTATTGGTCAATAAAGCAGAAGGGCAAAAGAAAGCCGTTATTGCGAATGAATTTTATCAAATGGGTCTGGGAGAGCCTCATATCATTTCTTCCGCTCATGGTGACAATGTCGCCGACATGATTGGTCAGGTGTTAACGGATGTGACGCCTGAAGGATTTGATGAAAACGACGATGCTTTAGACTTAGATAAACACCCTGGTACCCGAGTTGCTGTGATTGGCCGTCCTAATGTGGGGAAATCCACTTTAATTAATCGCATGATGGGCGAAGAGCGCGTGGTCGCATTTGATTTACCCGGCACCACACGAGACAGTATTTATGTGCCATTTCAGCGTGATGATCGTCTCTACACACTCATTGATACCGCCGGGGTGCGTCGCCGTAAAAACATAAAAGAAAAGATTGAAAAATTCAGTATTGTTAAAGCCATTGAAGCCATGGAAGACTCTAATGTGGTGATTTTGGTGGTTGATGGATCCGAAGGCATTACCGACCAGGATTTAACCTTACTGGGCTTGGCAATGGAATCCGGTCGAGGCTTGGTGATTGCCATTAATAAATGGGACAACCTTTCTAAAGAACAGCGTGATAAAGTTAAGCATGAGTTAGAGTATAAGTTACACTTTGTGGATTATGCCAAGCGGCATTTGATTTCAGCGTTGCATGGTACAGGGGTTGGCGATTTATTTAAAACCGTCAATGCTGTTTATGATGCCGCCATGAAACCTGTGCCCACATCCGATTTAAATCGTGTATTGGCTCAGGCTATTTTAGATCATCAGCCGCCATTAATTGGTGGCCGTCGAGTCAAGTGTCGTTATGCGCATCTGGGTGGATTAAATCCCCCCAGAGTCATTATTCACGGCACTCAGGTGGATAAACTGCCCCAAGCTTATTCGAAGTATTTAATGAATGTTTTTCGTAAAGCGTTTAAGTGGGTCGGTACGCCGGTGATGATTGAGTACCGAGTGACAGAAAATCCTTTTGAAGGGCGCAAATCCAACTTTACCTTCCGTCGTGGAAAATCAGAATCGCAAGCAGAAAATGCGGTATTGAAACGTAAGCGTAAAAAGAAACCGCAACAAAAGCGCCGCACGCATTAAGCTAGTCGCTTTTGCGGTTGAGCGCCATCCAAAAAATTTCAGCAGGATGAAGGCCTTGCTTGTCGGCAAAGTCTTCAATTTGATGGCGGCAACTGGTTCCGGTTGCCACCACTAAATCATTATTGTCCGCTTTTTCTAAAGTGGGTAATAAGGTTTGGCTGGCAATCTTATGTGAAACCTCATAATTCTTATAGCCAAACTCGCCAGACATGCCACAACACCCGGATTGAATGGTATTGACCCGTAATTCAGGAATGAGTTGGAGCGCCTTCACCACTTCCTCCGGTTTGGCTAAGGATTTTTGATGGCAATGCACGTGCAACCAAACGGTTTGGCGCAAAGGCTGGAAGTCAAGCGACTGAGTTTCATTCAGTTTTAAAATCAATTCTTCAAATAATAATACTGATGAAAATGACCAGGCCTGGTCGTTTTCTGTCACTAAATCAATGGCTTCATCACGCCAAACCAAGGTATCGGAGGGTTCGATACCGACCACAAAGTCTTCCGCAGTGACAGCGTTCAATTGCTGTTGTATTTCGGCTAAAGCGGTTTTTGCTTCCTTCAGCAATCCTTGGCTGAGAAGTGCGCGGGGAGAACTGGTTAATAAAATCGGTTTTACGTTAAGCCCGAGTGCTTGCAAACTTTGAATGGCGGCCTGAGCGATATTCGGTTCTTGATATTGCACATATAAATCGAGCAGTAACCAAACGGTTTGCTGATCATCTGAGACGATTTCCGCAGCAGGTTGATGCGCGAGCCATTTTGCTATGGATTGGTTCGCCAACTTAGGGAGGGTGCGTCTGGCATCAACTGCCATGAGCCATTTAACCATCGCAAGATTTTGCACACTATTATAGAGACCGGGGGCAATTGCCCCTAGCTTCATAATGGCGCCATAAAATTTGATGGAGAGTCCGCTTAATGAAAAATCATTTACCTGATAAAGCACTTCGGACTTTAATCGTGCCATATCCACACTGGCAGGGCATTCCGATTTACAAGCCTTGCAGCCTAAACAAAGGGATAAGGCATCTTGGAGTTCGGGTTGTTTTAATGCCGTTAACGGATTGGGTTCCGTCAATGCACGGCGCAGCAAATTACTGCGACCTCGGGTGGAATAATTTTCTTCACGTGTGGCTTGGTAAGAAGGGCACATAACGCCATTGCCCGCTGATTTTCGGCAAGCCCCGGCGCCATTACATTTTTCCACCGCATCCATCAGCGATAAATCTTTTTGCCAGTTGTAGCCGGGACTCAGGAACTGCTGAGGTTGTCGATTCGCTCGTAAATTTTCGGTAATGGGGGTGTCACCGATAATGACCCCCGGGTTGAATAGATTTTGCGGGTCGAATGTCTGTTTTAAGGTCACCAAATGCTGATAAACCGCGTCACCAACTTGATCCTTAATAAAGGGCGCGCGGATACGTCCATCACCATGTTCCCCGGAAATCGCGCCCCGATATTTTTTAACCAAAGCCGCGCTGCGTTCTGCAACCGTTTGAAACAATTGCTTGCCTTTATCGGTCGCTAAATCCATTTCAGGGCGAACGTGAATCAGACCAACGGACGCATGACCATAATACACACAGCCAATGTCTAATTCTGCCATTAAGGCTTGGGTATCTTGATAAAAGGCGGGAAGATCTGCTACCGGAACAGCCGCATCTTCTATGACCGCAACGGCCTTATCTCGAGTTGGTTTACCCATTAACAGCCCTAATCCTGCTTTGCGCAGGTTCCAGACTTTACTGCTGTCTTGGGGGTCGATTATGGGGCAGGCATAAGCCCCTTGTTGTAACATCCAGGCCTGGTCATTTTTTAAACATTTTTGCAAAGATTCGGCATCTTCGTCAAACAATTCAACCACCAAGACTGCTTCGGGATCTTGTTGTACCCAAAAACGATTTTGAGTTTGTTCCGCATTATTTTTGGTGCCGTCTAAGGTCGCCTTGTCAATTAATTCAATCGCCGCCGGCTTAAACGCCAAATACTGAGGCACCACTTGCATGGCGGTGTAAATCGAATCAAAATGGGCGCAAAACAGTTGACGGTGTTTCGGCAAGTCCACCAACTTTAACGTGGCTTTGGTGATCACCCCTAGAGTGCCTTCGCTACCACAAATTAATGGCGTTAGGTTAAAGGGTTTGCCTTCCGGGTTAAAAGGTTGATAATCCCGATAAAGCACATCCAACGCATAGCCGGTGGTACGGCGAATAATTGAGGGATCAGGAAAAGCATCAACAATCGCCTGGCCATGTGATTCCAGTAGCTCGATAACCGTTCGATAAATCGTCCCTTCTAGGGTTTGCAACGAAAGTTTTTCATGCAACGCTTCAGCCGATAAATCTTCAAATTGCACCAAATTGCCATCAGCTAAAATCACTTCCACGGATTTAACATGGTCACGGGTGGTGCCATAATAAACTGAATAGGAACCGCATGAATTATTGCCAATCATGCCGCCAATCATTGCGCGGTTTGAGGTCGAGGTGTCCGGTGCAAAACGAAGATGATCTTGTTTAATCAAATCGTTTAGATCATCTTGAATGACGCCCGGTTCAACATCCACCTCTTTCATTTCCGGGCGGTAATCCAAAATATGGGTAAGGTGTTTAGAAATGTCAATTAAAACGCCCGAACCAATGGCTTGTCCCCCTAATGACGTACCGCCTGCGCGCATGGTAATGGGTTGCTGCGACTTTAAGGCTGCCTGCACGCGTGCTTGCAGCATGGCGATATCCTTTGGATAAAGAAAATCCTCCGGAAAAATTTCATAGACAGATGCATCGGTTGAAATCATAATTTTCCTAATGTAAAACGCGGGTGCGAATGGTGCCATCAATCGCTTGCAGTTCTTTTAATCCGGCTTCTCTATCTTTGGAATCGATGTCAATGACGACATAGCCAATTTCATTATTAGTCTGGAGATATTGCGCGGCAATATTAATGTTTTGTGAGGCAAAGGCTTCATTGATTTTGGTCATAATGCCGGGGCGGTTGTGGTGAATGTGTAATAAGCGGCTTCGATGTTTATGCTCAGGGAGTGACACTTCCGGAAAGTTCTTCGCTGACAGAGTGGTGCCGGTATCCGAATAGCGCACAAGTTTGGTTGCGACTTCTAAACCAATATTTTCCTGTGCTTCTTCGGTACTGCCACCAATATGCGGGGTCAAGATGACGTTGTCCATACCACGTAAAGGCGAGTGAAATTCTTCATCATTGCTCTTCGGTTCTTCTGGGAATACATCAATGGCCGCGCCTGAAAGGTGTTTGGAGGTTAATGCATCGGCCAAGGCATTGATGTCCACGACAGTGCCTCGTGCCGCATTGATAAAAATAGCACCTTTTTTCATTAACGCAAATTGTTCAGCCCCCATCATATTTTGGGTTTCATCCGTTTCAGGGACGTGTAAAGAAACAATATCAGATTTTTTTAATAAGGCGTCAAGTGACTTGACTTGAGATGCATTGCTTAAGGGCAGTTTGGTTTCAATGTCATGGAAAATAACCTTCATACCAATGTTTTCAGCCATAATGCTTAATTGAATACCAATATGGCCATAGCCGACAATTCCTAATGTCTTTCCGCGTGCTTCAACTGAGCCCACGGCGGACTTATCCCATTCACCTCGGTGAACCTTGGTATTTTTTGCAGGAATATCTCGTAATAACAGCAAGATTTCCCCTAAGACCAATTCGGCAACCGAACGTGTGTTAGAAAAGGGTGCATTGAAAACAGCAATGCCACGGCGCTTGGCTTCTTCTAAATCGACTTGGTTGGTCCCAATGCAAAAACATCCTACCGCCACTAATCGCTTGGCAGCGGCAAATATTTCTGTTGTTAACTGGGTTCGAGAGCGAATGCCGATAAAATGGGCTTTGGCAATTTTCTGCTTTAACTCGTCTTCGGGTAATGAGCCTTTAATGTATTCAATATTGTGGTAGCCGTTTTCATT
>PEWX01000112.1:413-3911 GCA_002779995.1 Piscirickettsiaceae bacterium CG07_land_8_20_14_0_80_44_28 | reverse complement strand
TAGTTCAATTTGCTGGTTTAGCGACAACTCATCAAGTTTTTCTGTTTCTAACAACATATGCATCAATCCTTGCCAAACAAGTCTCTAGTATACACCTTATCTTTTACATCCTGAATATCGTCGGTTAGGCGGTTGGCGATAATGACGCCTGCTTGGTGTTTGAAGTCGTTCAGATCGCTAATCACTTAGATAAGGTGAAAGCCAATAAATCCAGTAGCGCCTGTGAAGAAAATGTTTAATTTTTGATTTTTAATGTTTAATTGCATGGGGCATTATTTCGTTTTTTTCATATAGTTTTAGGCTAGCTTCTCAAAATTCGCTCAATATGGTCTACAGTTTCTTGTTGGATTCGTGGATGTACTTGCGCTACGACAATTTCTATAATAGATGTATTTGCAGTGAATATTTTACTGGGTCTAATATAGCTTAATTGGATCAATCGGCCTTTTGAAAAGTCTTGCTGCCGCAATTCAATTGCATTTTCGTCTGCATAATCTTTACTTGTAATTTGGCACAGTATCACATCATTCTTTGGCAAAACGGCCAATACGAGTGCAGGTCTTTTCTTAGATCCGCTAAGATCGGAAAACGGAAAATGCACAAAAACAACGCTTCCTATTGATAGGCTGCCCATGCCTTATCCTCTTCTGGGTTAAGCCAATCTTCCGCTAGCGCCTCTTCACTAAGAAGCATTGCTTCATTATCTTGCTGTTCTACTTGGCTTTGATGTGCGTATTTTGCTTTTATAAAAAAGAAAAAATCTTTGACTTCTTGCTGTGCATGTTCGGGGAGTGATTGCCATTCTTTAGTTGATATTGTTTCAATCATTTTTAGCTCCTTCAAGTTGCATATAAACGGATTCAAACACTTCATCGGATGATAGGGTTTGTCCATTCTGCAACTGGATAAAACTTTCACGCAAATCACGAATAATCTTTTGTTTTTGCAAAAAGGCGATAAAAGCTGGATCAGAGGCAAGACTTCCATCTTCGTAAAGCTCTTTAACTAAAGCTTCAACCCGCGGATTTTCTATGGTTAATTTATACATTCTAAACGCCTAACTCACTCTATATATCAGTCTTTGCCAAACAGGTCTCTAGTATACACCTTGTCTTTTACGTCTTGTATACGTCGGTTAGGTGGTTGGCGATGATGACTTCTGCTTGGTGTTTAAAGTCGTTCAGATCGCTAATCACTTATGGCTTGGATAAGGTGAAAGCCAATAAATCCAGTAGCGCCTGTGATGAGAATGTTTAATTTCATAATGCTATGCTATTTTTTGTGGCGACATGTCTGATATACCCATTAAGAAGCCCTTAACGCTCAAATCCTCATCAAGTAACGGCCAGTGAACCCCCTCTCCATCGCCAATAAGCTCGTAGGTTGCTAACTGCTCTTTAGTCGCACTAAATAAAGTTTTGTACCAAGCGAGTGGAATCGAGAGTTTTCGACCATCATCTAGAGTTATTTGCATTTCTGCATCGGTAAAGTGGATCAGTTCAACCTTTGGATTATTGTTTATCTGTAAAGTAGCCATGCCACGCCTCCAAAATATGGGGTTGATGTTGCGCAATATGTTTTCCAATATCTCTTAGCTCTTGCGCTGAAAAGTGTTTAGAACTCGACACAGTTATGGGTTCAAGCCAAAACTTTGCAACCGCATTATCTCTCTGCACATGAATATGTGGCGGCTCACCCACCTCATTACTGTAAAAGAAGAAACGATAAGGTCCAATTCTTAGTACCGTTGGCATAGTTTCAGTCTCCTCAGTCTTTGCCAAACAGGTCTCTAGTATACACCTTGTTTTTTACATCTTGTATATCGTCGGGTAGGTGGTTGTCAAACAATATTATTCGCCATAATGGGTTTTCGCACGAACAACCAACACAAAGCATCGGTCATTTTCTATTCGGTAAACGATTCGATCTTGGAAACTCAAGCGAACGGAGTAATAGCCTTTTAAATCGCCAACAAGTCGCTTACCGGCTTCTGGAGTCATTGCAACTTTATTGCGTAGAATATCTTTAAGTTTGTTTCTTAACTTTGGTGAAAGTTTAGCAATCTCTTTTTGTGCTTGTTTAGTGAATTCGATTTGATAAACCTGACAACTCACTGTGGCTCTCCAAACACCTCTTCAAAACTAGCCACTTCACCTAAGTCAGCTTCTGCAACGGACTGAGTAAACGTCTTCTTAAAATCAGGTTGTGACAAAAGATGAAGCGTTTCCTGCATGCTTTCATAATCATCAGCAGACATAATGATTGCATTGCCGGATTTATGCTGCACCTGAACAATTTCATGTTTTTGATTTGTTTGTTTAATGATTTCAAAAAACGTTTTTCTTGCTTCTGTGGCTGTCATCATCGTCATGGCTTACCCTTTCCTAAACTGTACTGAATAGTGTACCACTCATGCTATACTTCTTGTTCGCCTATATATCAGTCTTTGCCAAACAGGTCTCTAGTATACACCTTATCTTTTACATCCTGAATGTCGTCGGTTAGGCGGTTGGCGATAATGATGTCGCTCATGGTTTTGAACGCATTGAGATCACTGATGACTTTTGAGTTGAAGAAATCCGTTTCGCCCTGCTCTGTTAAAACCGGTTCGTAAATCACAATTGGGATGCCTTTGGCTTTAATGCGTTTCATAATCCCTTGAATGGCGCTGGCGCGGAAGTTGTCGCTGCCTTGTTTCATGACTAAACGATATATCCCGACTTTGGGAGATGGCTTCGCTTCGCTGGCAATGATGGGATTGTTTAGTTTCTTAATGACTTGGTCGGCGATAAAGTCTTTGCGCGTGGTATTGGAGTCTACGATGGCTTGAATTAGGTTTTGTGGCACGTCTTGGTAATTGGCCAACAGTTGTTTGGTGTCTTTTGGTAGACAATAGCCGCCATAGCCAAAACTTGGGTTATTGTAATGGTCACCAATGCGAGGATCTAAGCCAACGCCTTCAATAATTTGTTTGGTGCTCAGGCCATGCGTTTCGCAGTAAGTATCAAGTTCGTTAAAGTAGGACACGCGCAAGGCTAGGAAGGTATTGGAAAACAGTTTAATCGCCTCGGCTTCGGTGGCGTCGGTAAAGAGTACGGGTATATCTTGTGCGGGTTTTTCAGCCCCTTCGACTAACAGATCGGCAAAGGCTTGCGCACGTTCGGATTGCTCACCGATGACGATACGCGATGGATGAAGGTTGTCCCACAGGGCTTTGCCTTCCCGCAGGAATTCTGGGGAGAAGATGAGGTTAATGTTTAGTGTTGGGTGTTGAGTTTTGAGTTGTTTTTTTAGGTTATTGGTAAAACCAACGGGGATGGTGCTCTTTATCACCATCGTTGCGTTTGGATTTATCGCCAGCACGTCATTAATGACGGCTTCAACGGATTGGGTGTTAAAGGTGTTGGTTTCTGTATCGTAGTCGGTTGGGGTGGCGATGACGACAAAGTCTGCATTTTGGTAGGCTTGGTGCTTATCTAATGTTGCTGTTAGATTCAG
>PEWX01000112.1:0-382 GCA_002779995.1 Piscirickettsiaceae bacterium CG07_land_8_20_14_0_80_44_28 | reverse complement strand
CGATATCGAGTGCTACCACTTCGTGGTGCTGGGAGAGTAGAACGGCGAGCGATAAGCCAACATACCCTGTTCCTGCTACGGCGATTTTCATTGTCTTTTACCTATTTTTGAAGTTTGTCTTTAATTTGCGATATCTAAAGTATCAGGATTTTTTCTGAAAACTTTTTAAACTAAAAGCAAGGCGCTTTTAGGCACGCTACCGCCATACGCTGTCGTTACGCATGTCGTGAAAAGTTAAGTTTTATTCCGTGTCGAATCGTAATTCGTTAGGCTTTTTCAACATCCATTGGATCGAAAGTGACCTTTTGTTGCTGACCCAGCATATTCATCAGCGCGATAATACGTTCATCTGCATCATAACTTTGAAAAACCATGTCAATAC
>PEWX01000071.1:10521-45459 GCA_002779995.1 Piscirickettsiaceae bacterium CG07_land_8_20_14_0_80_44_28 | reverse complement strand
TTTAAAATTGGGTTTATCAATGATTTGAGTTAGTACCTTTTCAATCTGGCGGACCTTTTTTAGATCATCACAAGTAAGCAGGATTACACCTTTAGTAAAAACGCCACCAAGGTCATATTCTATCTGAGTGGAGACTTCCACCCCCATATTCTTACTTATTTTTTCTGCCGCTTTTTTAGCTTGAAATTTAGTGTGCTCTTGCTCTTTCTTATTTGTCACTTGCAGGGATTTATCTTGCTCTTTAGATTGATTTTCTTCAGATGGCGTACCTCTATTTACTTTATCCACTAACTCTTTGGTTGCCCTAGTCGATAAACTTTCCTCTTGTATCGCTTTTATTACTTTTAGCTGGCAGGCTATCATTTTGGCTTGGTTTTCGGGGTCATCTTCACTTCCAGGTGCCACCAAACCAGTGATTTCATAAGCATGGCGCTTGCTGATTACCTGATGTTCTTTATTTGCTTCCAATATTGCTTGCTGTACCTCATCTGAAAGTTGGCTTATTTTTAGGTATTGAAAAACTAGAAGCCCTCTCCTTTTTTTTGACGAATTAGTGCTGTTTACGCGCGTAAACAAGTCTTCCTCACCTTTTTCTGCATTATCAGAAGGTTCGTAAAAAATGCGCTCAGCTATGGCATCGTTTGATTCGCCCATGAAGTCCTTGTAGGCGCTTATGGCCTTTGACATTTCGATAAAGTTTAAGCTGGCTCTATAGCGATTCTCCGAAATGCCTTTTAGTAACATTCCTATTTGGTTGTCTAATTCATTAAAGGCGGCTTCGGTGTATTCAGCGAGGACTGTACAGGGAATTAAGTCGTTTGTGCCTTGTCTGTTATTAACGATTTCCCAGGCGCGTTTACGCCTTTCTCCGCCAACTAAATGATAGCTGTACTGGTATTGGTCATCATAGACACGATATACGGGTACTGGCTGTAGTAAGCCGTCCTTTTCTATTGAGTCTGCTAAGGCATTCAGTTCCCTTTCGTTAAAGTCTTCCCGCTTTTGTTGTGGACTTGCTTGAAGTTGACTACATTCCACGCCTACTACCTCATAAGGCGGCTTATCTTGCTCATAGTACGCTTTGCGTTGAGTCAGCCCATCTTCTATCGGCTTATCTTCTTTGTCGTCTAATTCTTCATGCTGGCTTACTTCATTAGTCGCCGTATCTCCATTGACGTATTCATCCGTCAGATGGAACAGTATTTGATTTTCATCTAGCGAAATCCCTGAACGACTTGTCATAACCTCAAGATTGTATTCCATCGCGCGTTGAAGTTCAGTTGGTGATAATTCTTTTGTGACAATCTCATTTTCATTCATTTTGCTATCCTTTTTAATAATCTCTTGCTTTTAGTTTTTATTGACCTAAATAACAGTACATTGTTTTCAGTAACGCAAATTAACTGAAAAAATGGCAGTTCTTTTTACCGTTACTTTGTTCGAAATTAAGGCATTACTTCATCCAAGTTTTCGCAATTCTTGAAGTCACCTTATTTTCTTTCTTTTTCATTAAATCCAAGTCGTTGATTTATCCATTCGACAATTTCAGATTCGAGCCAAACGGAAGAGTTTGCGGTGAGCTTTCGGGGAGGTGGGAATTTTCCATTCCGCGCCAATGTATAGATGTTTGTTTTTGATTGTTTGGTGATCTTCGCAACTTCATCTATTTTTAGAAGTTTTGGAGCCGATTGATATGTTTTCATTGTTTAAATCTCATTTAATAATTACCCCTTCGGGCTTAAAACTATTAAACGGGGTTTCAAAACATAAGTGTGAACACCCAGATGGGTGACCTTAAGGGTAATTGAAGACGACTTGGAGGAGAAAGGCTGTAAAAATCAACCCCATTTGGGGTCACCCTTTTTTTAACTTTTTTCTAGTGGTGCGGGAGGCAATGTCTTTTTAGGATTGACAACCGAAGCTATTCGCTCCTTACAGGCATCCGAAGTACCGGGACATTCATGCTCAACGAATGAAATTATTTTTTGCGTATTTGATTGATAATCACCATAAATTTTATCTATAAATATTGCTTTATAAGCTTTTATAGCGACATCAAGTTCAGCTGCATATAAATCGCTTTTAGGATCTAAGCATATAGAAAGCGCTTCTAATTCGGCTTCTGATAATCGATTTTGATTGGTTCTATAGGAATCTAGATCATGGTTTTTTCCCATATATTCATTTTCAATTTCCAAGACGTTTAATTTTTCTACAAAAATATCACGTGGATGAATCACCGGACCCTTAGCGCAAACAGTAATTGATTCGCCATTCTTTCGAGTATATTTTATCTTGATAGCTGCACGGTCATCAAGCTCATCATCATACAACCCTAAATTGAACGGTGAAAATCCGAGCCGACCATTCATGGGTAAAAAACCATAAAAAACTGATTCAAGAATTTCTGGCCCGGAAACATCGTCTGGAGTAATTGGGCGCATTCTACATCGATATTGATTTATCGGAATTCTCACATACCCATCAACGGCTTGACACCCACTGGCTGAATACAACGATCTAGCTTTAATTTCGGCCAATAAACTCTCATCTGTAACAGGGGTATTATCAGCTATTAAGTATATTTCCGTTAAATAGAGAGCTAAACTATGAAACATGCTTTCATCAACTAGTCTTTTTACGACTTTATTAGCTATTTTTAAATGATCATCTGGACTTACAGAATCGTATGAAGGAATTATTAGCCCCCATCTTTCAAGCAATTCCTCTAAGGTCATAAGACTTTCTCTTGAAAAGAGTTTCATAATTCTTTTTTTCCTCCATGCAACAGATTAGACCGAACTCTTTGCGCAACAATTAATAACCTGGCTATTCCAATATGTAAATACACATACATCGAATAAAGGGGCTTGCTTCAAAATTAACCTGAAGCGTGCTTATGAATTGACAGGACTTCGCCACCAGATTTTAAGCCATCTAAATAATTTGCCCAAGCCTGCATCATTTGTTTTCTTTGTGGTAAATATTGGGCTTTATTGTATACGGCTCTTACGCCTTTTTGTTCATGAGCTAATTGTTTTTCGATTACGTCACCGATAAAGCCCATTTCATTTAACAATGTGCTGGCAGTATGCCTAAAACCATGAAAGGTTTGTATGCCTTTAAACCCTAACCGGTGTAATGCGGGGTTTAGGGTCTGTTCTCCAATCGGCCTGGTTTTTGTTCTTGGGCTGGGGAATAGAAAATCACAATCAGCGCTTAATGGCCGCATGTATTCAATTATGCTTAATATCTGTTTTGTGATTGGCACTAGATGCGGCCTCTTTTTTTTCATTCGCTCCGCAGGGATTTCAATCATTCCCGCATCTAAGTCAATTTCAGACCATTTAATCCCCGCTAGTTCCTTTGAGCGTAAAAAAACATAGGGCTGTAGCTGTAACGCTTTAGCAGTACAAATATCACCTGTATAGATTTCAAGTGCCTTTAAGATTTGCGCCAAGATTTTTGGGTCGGTGGTATGAGCAAAATTGCCTTTTTCGACTTTTTGAAAAATATCATCTGGCAGGTTTGCCACAGGGTTCGTTTCACAATAGCCATATCCAACACCATATTTAAAAATTCGATTTGCATACTGCTTTATACGCCGCATAGTTTCGAGTATACCGGCTTGTTCAAGTGTTTTTAAAGCCCTGATCATATCCTTTGGCTTGATATCATCTAAGGCTTTGCTGCCAATATGTGGCAATAGGTGTTTTTCTATGCGTTCTCTAATGTCTTTCGAGTAATTGTAAACAAGCGATTTTTCATTGTGATTATGCCATTCTTCAAATAACTGACTGAAAGTCATAGAGGGTACAGAGTCTTCTTTGTTTTGCTGTTTTATCTTGACTTCTTTTTTATGTTGATTCGGATCTATTCCTTGAACAATTAATGCGCGTGCATCATCACGCATAGATCTCGCTACTGCCAATCCAACTGTAGGGTACTGACCAAGCGTTAAAACTTGCTCTTTTTTAGTTTGAGGGTGGCGATAACGATAACGAAAAAACTTTTTCCCAGATGGGCGTACTTCAACATATAAACCGTTTTCGTCAGATTCTTTATAAACTTTTGTGCGGGTAACGAGTTTTCTTATTTTGGCATCAGTCAACATATTGCAAGCCCTCTAATCATGGTCGATTCGATAAAAAGCGGGTAACGCTAGAGATAAACAGCGGGTAATTCGTTTCGTTACCCGCAATATTACCCGCTTTCAATCAAGCTTGCATAGTTTTTCTTAGTTCCGGATAGTACACAAAAAACACCAAACCCCCTATAAAAGGTGCTTTAAGGCACAAAAAAAGCCCACATAAGCGGGCTTAATTGATAAAACTGGCAGAGAGGAAGGGATTCGAACCCTCGATAGGCTATTAACCTATACACGCTTTCCAGGCGTGCTCCTTAAACCGCTCAGACACCTCTCTAAATAAGAGAGAGAATTATACCCAAACAGCGTTAAATTGCCAGTTTTTTCCAAAACAACGCTTTATCAGAAACTTACTGCATTTCTAAATCCATCAACACCGCATCCAAACCGGCTGTGGCACATTTTTCGTCATCCATCCCATCAGGCGCGCCACTGACACCAACCGCGCCATACAACTTACCACCAGCTTTAATCGGAACCGAACCCGCCATAAACGCCAAGCTCTCACCCAGGGTTTGCAAAGGACTCGAAGCGCGACTTTCAAGTTGAGACCCTTTTGCATTAAACATCACAGCAGTATAAGCCTTCTTTTGACTAATTCCCCAAGAAACCGGGGGTGCCATCGTATCGCGCATCTGCACCTGAGGAATGCCATTACGATCAACAACCGTGACCGAAATAGAAATGCCCATTTTTCGACAAGCATCCATTGATGCTTTGGCAATGGTACTGGCAACTTCCGAAGTTATTCTGTTCACCTGAACCACCATCGGCTCTTCTGCTTGAGCTTGCAGTGGTAGTACAGCCATTGTTGCAGCCATTACCATTGAAGCGCCCATTGCTTTAAGATACCCCATTTTCGTAACCACTCCTATTTAGTTTGTTCACTATTTTTTCTGATTGTGCCACAGGCGAACAACATTACCCCTGTGGTCATATCGTTATCGATTCATTAACGACACTGTGGGATTCAAGATAGTTTTTTTACAAAATGATAATGTGCAAAGATTGTGAATATCGCACGCCAAAATGTTTCTAATATGGACTAGAATCCTACGTTATAATGTCGTAAACCCTAAGAATAATGCCAATGAGAACTTGTTGTCACACGCCTGCAAAATTAATTCTAACTGGTGAACATGCTGTATTGTTCGGCTCGCCTGCATTAAGCATGGCAGTCAATTTTTTTACCCAGTGTGAAATGACCTATACCCCTCCCACCCTTCCAGCGGAATTGGATTTCAATATTGAGCTGTGTGACTACCAAATCAAACACCGTTATTCTTTTTCAGAATGGCAACATCATATTATCGACATCCAATCTCGATATGCACTCTATGAAAAAAATGCCCTTGCGATCCAAGCCGTTTGCAGAACCCCTATGGATCTTGTGCTATTAAGCCTTTATTTTTTTCACACGCACCACCCGCTTAAAAAAGGGCATTGGAGCATCCAAATCCAGTCTAAAATCCCTAGCGGGAAAGGGCTTGGCAGTTCTGCATCGATTATTATTAGCCTATTGCACAGCCTTTTCGTCCATCATCAACAACCGATTATTGAAGAAGATCTGCTTACCCTAGCGCAAAAAATTGAATCCTTTCAACATGGACAGTCTAGTGGATTAGATACCACCACGATTTTTAAAGGCGGCTTAATCCGTTTTCAACAAGGAAAACCCATCGAACCGCTCGCCATGCAAAATTTTCATGGTTGGTTAATTGATACCGGCAAACCCCAATCGACAACTGGCCAGGTCGTCAGTCATGTTCACAAGCACTTTCATCATCACCATTTAATTTGGCAAGCTTTCAAAACCGCCTCAATACAAATTGAACAGGCCTGGCAATCTGCTAATGCCATTGGTTTAAAAGAAGCCATCACCGAGAATGAACAGCTTTTGGAAAACATAGGGGTCGTCCCCCAAAGAGTTCAAGCCTTTATTAAGCGCATTAACCGACTCCCAAATAAAGCGGCCAAACTATGCGGTGCCGGCAGTATCACAGGCAACCAAGCCGGCGTCATTTTATGCCTCAGCCATCAACCCCCAACAGCCCTCTGCGAAGAATTTGAATACGCACTTCTTCCTCTAACCCTGAATGAACAAGGAAGTCACTGTGAAGTGGCGTTCTAGCGCCCCTGCCAATCTCATGTTAATGGGTGAACACAGCGTTGTTCACGGCCATTCGGCGATTGCTTGCGCCCTCACACAACGAATACACATTGATTGGCAAACACGAGATGACGACCAAATAATCATTTATTCAGAGTTGGGGCACTTGCAAACAACTCGACAGGCGCTGCCGGGAAATCTCCCGCCTTCAAAACTCATTTGGGTTATCCGCTGCCTGCAACACTATCACAGCCAACTCAAAACCGGACTCAGCATCACCATTAAAAGTGATTTTAGCGACACGCTCGGTCTGGGCAGCTCTGCGGCGGTGCTCGCGGCCATGCTTGGCGGGTTGGATTATTTACTTGAAAATACGCCGATTTCATTAAGTCAACAATTTGCCACAGGACTCAAAATCATTCAGCAAATTCAGGGGCGTGGCTCCGGTAGCGACTTAGCAGCCAGCTTACATGGCGGTATTATTCATTTTCAGCCGGAAACACAACAGATTGACCCGCTCTCCATTCACTTAGATCTATCGTTGGTCTACTGTGGCTACAAAACCCCAACGGCGAAAGTTCTACAAAAAGTCGCGCAAAGTTGGTCAGAGACACCGAATCAATTGCAACACCTTTATCAGTTAATGGCTGAAACCACGCAACTCGGTTATCAAGCGCTTTGCCAACAAAACTGGAGCCAGTTTTCACAACAACTTAATCGTTACCAAGGCTTAATGGACACCTTAGGGGTTAATGATGCGACTTTATCGCATCTCGTCTATGCCCTGCGTCAAGACCCGAATATAACGGCCAGTAAAATCTCTGGATCCGGTCTGGGCGATTGTGTTGTTGCATTGGGCAGGATGAGCGAAAGTACTTTAAAAACCTATCAAAAAATACACATTCAAGTCCACTCACTTGGACTGGATGTTCAACCTTTATGAGTTAAACTATGCCATCGCCAAAACATCAATTTATTCACCGAATCATCCCGCACAGAACCCCTAAACAAGTGGGACAGGGAGATGCCAATGTCAATATTGCCCTAGCAAAATACTGGGGAAAACGAGACATTGAGCTTAACCTACCCACCAATAGTAGCTTATCAATCAGTTTGCCAGGCCTGGGAACTAAAACCACCCTACAATGGATTGAGAGCAGCCAAGACACTGTGACATTAAATAACCAACCTTGCACCCCTCAACAGCCCTTTGCGACACGAATCAGCCAATTTTTAGATCCCTTTCGCCCCAACCCCCAAGGCGGCTTCGACATAAAAACGCACAATAGCGTCCCCACAGCGGCAGGGCTTGCCTCTTCTGCTTCAGGGTATGCTGCTTTGGTGTTAGCATTAAATGATTGTTTTCAATGGCAACTCGACCCAAAATCGCTTTCTTTATTGGCTCGTTTAGGCAGTGGCAGTGCCAGCCGCTCGATAGATACTGGATTTGTGATGTGGCATCAAGGCCGACAACCTGATGGGATGGACAGTTTTGCTGAGAAAATTGACCAGGCCTGGCCAAATTTGAATATTGGATTATTAGAAATCGATCTTTCAGAAAAGCCCATTGGCTCAACACAAGGCATGCAACAAACCGTCAACCACTGCGATCTATACCAGGCTTGGCCCGAAAAAGCCGAAACAGATTTTAAGACTTTACAAACGGCGATTAGCCAACAGGATTTCACCCTGTTAGGAACCACAGCAGAAAACAATGCGTTAAGCATGCATGCCACGATGCTCGCCACTTGGCCACCCATCTGTTATTTTCAACCCGACAGTATCCAAGCCATGCAACAAGTTTGGCAACTTCGCGCACAAGGTACCGAAGTTTACTTCACGATGGATGCGGGGCCTAATCTCAAGTTACTGTTTTTAGAGAAAGATCAACAGCAACTCCAGTCAAGCTTCCCACATCTCAAAATTATTCAACCTTTTAACGAGGACTACAAAAAGCCTACTTCACAATAGATAAATGGGGTTTCTTTTTAGCAGAAGTGTCTGTTTCAGAGTCACGATTTTGCAAATTAGACGCTGCATCAGGATAAGGCTCAGGAGGGAAAGGCATCCCTTGACCATTTTCACGTGCAAAAATAGCTAACACGGCTTCAGGCGGAAAGCCAATTTCTCGCTCAGCACCTTGAAACCGAGCTTTAAACGCAAACCAATCATTGTGAAACTGTCGATCACGAATCGCCTCGGGATGAATATTCAAGACCAAAACACCCTCTTGAGCATATTCTCTCGGCACCGTAATCCCCGGATAATTCACATCTAGTTGCACATGTGGCGTCCAATGATTATCAACAATCCAATCAAACATAGCACGAATTAAATAAGGGCGATTTGAAAGCATATTGCGATCCTTTTAATAGACTTCTCTCATATCCAGCTCATCATCCGATAAACTTTCCATAAACATCTCTCTAGAAAGCACTTTATCTGAATAATCTTGAATGGCTTTTGCCGACTTTGGTAATTCAATGCCTAAGTAAGGTAAGCGCCACATCAATACCGCCAAACTGACATCAACCAAAGAATATTCTTCACTCATAAAATAAGGCTGATGATCAAAGACCGGAATCATCTGAATGATGCGTTCTTGCAAGTCACGACGAGCCAATTTTGCCGCTTCTTCATCCTCTTTCTGCACAATGGTATCTGCCAACTGGTACCATTCCTGTTCAATTTGACGTAACATTTGCCGTGCTCGAGCTTTAGCAACCGGATCGACTGACATCAGAGGCGGATGCGGAAAACGTTCATCTAAATATTCCACAATCACTTGAGGTTCATATAAAACCAAATCACGATCAACGAGGGTTGGCAAAGTCCCGTAAGGGTTTAATTCAATTAAATCTTCCGGCATGCCTGCGGATGTATCAACTTCAATAATTTCAAGTGGAATGTCTTTTTCTTGCGCCATCAAACGCACACGATGGGAACTTGGGCTTTTCGAATCTGAAAATAAAGTCATTACGGATCTTTGCGTGATAGGCAAATCTGACATGTGTTTCTCCTGAAAGTCAGTATCATAGGGATTATGGCCTTTTGCAATCTGCACTATCGGCAAGGCCTAGTCAAGAGCCAACAACAAAATCAACGAAAAGATCTGTTGAGCGTGCTCTTTAGATTATTATACCCTGCCTGTCAAGCCCACTTTTTTCATCCTAAGTATTCGATCAAACCAACCCTAAGCGATAATCATTGAGACACATCGACAATTGCGCTATTTAACTGGTTTTTTTAAATCAATGCTATTAACATAGCTCAGTTCTCAATGGCTAGGATCTCTAATTTGAATCTCAAAATGCAATTCAACGCCGCTCCCGAACTCAAGTACCTCATGGCGCTAATCACCGCTTTAAGCTTGTTGTGGGGATTTACCTTAAGCTGGTTTTACTTTCAACTGGAAATGCACTTTGACATTTCAATGGTAGGGGTTTGGTTAGGGCTATTGTTACTGACGCTCATCACAACGATTTTTTTAGCCTTCTCCCAAGCAGACATCCGTCAAAAACAAATACAACAACATAAAGACCTTCTAGGATTTATCCTACTGAGCTGGACGCTGATTATAAATGCCGGATTGCTCTATGAAACAGGCGGCACCATCAATCCCCTTATTCATTTTTTACTGTTACCGATTGCCTTGGGCATGCTCATTCTAACAACGCATTGGTTTCTAGCTTTAGCGGGCATTGCAGGGCTACTTTACACCTTATTAACGCATTATTATGTGCCGCTATTGTCCTTAAAAGTCACCAGTTTACAAGCCTTTTTTGCTTGGTACTTGCAAGGCTCCATGTTGGTTTTTTTGGGGTTAGTGTTATTACTCGCCATCTTAATCTTTCCATTAAAAAGCAGACTCGAAGCACAAAAATCGGCACTCAACCAACAACAACAACTTGCCCTGCAAAATGAAACCCTGCTATCGGTTGGCAGTCTAGCATCTGCGTCAGTTCATCAACTCAGCACGCCTTTAAACACTTTATTTTTGCTCAAAGATTTACTCAAAAACGAAGTTCACTCTGATGTTGGCAAGGCACAGTTAAAAACGCTGTCTGAGCAAATTGAGGTCTGTATACACGTTTTACAAACCCTGAGAGAACGTGCTGATCAAGCAAACCACCAAACACACCTCGAGTTTTCTGCCACCAAGCTCCTAACAGAACTCAAACACGAATTTGCACTCATGCACCCAAAAAGCCAGCTCATGATCCGTAATACCCTGACCATTGATCCAAAAATCAATATTGATACCAGTTTTAAAATTGCCATTATGAACTTACTAGACAATGCAGCGCGACTCAGCCCCAACGCCGTTCAAATCAGTTTAGAACAAATAGATTCCAACCTTTGCTTTCGCATTTTAGATGAAGGAGGCGGACTACCAGAGACTCGTTTAAACACATTGGGCCAGCAGCAGTTACAGCAACATTATCACGGCATTGGTATGGGTGTGTTTCTCAGTCGAATGATTATAGAACGGTTTGGCGGGAACTTAAGTTTTCAGAACATCCACCAGAATAACAAAGATGGCTTAATGGCGATGATTACGCTACCCATTTCATCAACAGCAGGTAACCCAAAAGACTTATGAAATCTCAACAAACCTCAATTCTATTGGTCGATGATGATGCCACTTTTTTGGCAATTTTGGAACAATCGCTAGAGAAAACCAATCGTCACATAATCACCGCACAAACCCCTGAAGACGCAACCCAATTAATGGCATCCCACGCTTTTGACTATGCAGTTTTAGATTTAAACATCAACGGTGAAAGTGGTTTAAATTTGCTAAGCGAACTGGTTGATCAACGCCCTCATTGTAAGGTACTGATTCTCACCGGCTATGCAAGCGTGGCAACCGCCGTAGAAGCCATGCGACTAGGCGCCCTGAATTACTTATGCAAACCTGCCAGCGCAGCGGATATTTGCCAAGCCTTACAACTCGACAATGCCAGCACCGAACCGACTTCCATCACAACACAACAAACAGTCAACTTCGAACCCATGTCCGTTAAGCGAATAGAATGGGAGCACATTCAAAAAGTTTTGATAGAACATAATGGGAATATCAGTGCAACAGCAGAAGCGCTCAATATGCACCGTAGAACGCTGCAAAGAAAATTACAAAAACGTCCCGTCCATAAATAAAAAAAACCGTGCGCTATACGAACACGGTTAACTTTTGTCCCCCTGGGAGAGAAGCTACAAACAACTTAAAACTGAACATTTACCCCCACATAGAGATTTCGTCCCTTGCCAGGAATACTTAATAAAGGCACCCCGGTTACTGACATAGTATTCCCCTCGCCGGTATAAGCGCCGCCGGTCGGCAACTGATAAGACACATCGAATAGGTTTTCAGCACCAAAATCCAATCGTACCGATTGCCACTGATAACGGCTTCTTAAATTAACCAATGTATAACCAGCCGTTTTCAATTCATTACGCAAAGTTGAAACATCATTTTTGTCATCAACCATCACGACTTCTATCGCATTATTCCAAACGTTCAAATGTTGCGATAACGTCAGTTTTCCATTTAATGGCATCATATTATAAAGGCCATCTTTGCTATCCAAATTATCGCCCTTGGTGTAATTAACATCGAGTTTCATCACCCAATTGCCCGCTTTATTTTCAGCTAACTGATAATGCGCAGCCAGATCTAAACCATAAAGGCGAGCCGATTGGTTTGCATATTTAAGAACGCTAAAATCACCGTAGTTTTTGACTAAGGTCGCATCAATATAATTCTCTACTTGGCTCACATAAGGCATAACTTGCAGCCCCCATGCTGGTTGCTTTGGCGAATGCCAATCAAAATTGGCGCTCAAGGTATAAGCTGTTTCCGGCTTAAGATCCATATCCCCTAAATAACCATTACCATCTCCAGCAAAATTATTCATCAAAGCCGCCATACTCCAGGTTGACCAAGTATAACGTTCATATAAATCTGGTGAGCGAACCTGACGAGCCAAGCCAAAATCCATATCAAATTGTTCATTGGCTTCATAAGAAGATAAAACATTAATATTTAAATTATGATCGGTTTTAGCGCGATCAGCACCATTAAAGGCTGCGGCTTCACTTGCCTCATTGGTCACTTTTGTTCCCATCATAAAACTATCTGTATCATGATAGCCATTCACATCACCGGCATGCGTTTTAACCATTTCATAACGTGTACCGACCGTTGTTTTCCATTGCCTATCCAGCTGGTTTGTCCACTCTGCAAATAGGCTATATCGATCACGTTCACCGCCATTAATATTTTGAAAAGTGCCTGGACTCATACCCGCCGCACTCGGGTTAGGATCCCAATAATCATCCAGACGATATTGCTGAATCTCAGCGCCCATATTCAAATCACTTGACGCCGTAGCGGACATAATAGTTGACAGTTTTAACCCCTGCGTTTTGCTATCAGTTGCCATTGGCATCTGCGTAGACGTTTTGTAATCCATAAACGCCATTTTATGGGTTACCTGTTCAGTATAACCTTGAAGGGTCAACTCCCCCCATTGCATCATTTTATTAAGCGCCAGATTCACCTTGTTACTATCATTCTGCGTCATATCCATACGCTGATTGGGATATTGCTGATAAGGCGTAGTCTGATTAATTAAGGTTAACGACAACAAACTATCATCCCCTTTATAAGCAATATTTAAATTGTGGTTAATCGATTCATAGGCTGATCCAGCCACTTCATTCTTTTTAGTAGTCGTCCCTTCAGTCCCAGAGGTGAACTCTGTTCCTGACTCAGCCTTAGTCGTTGTGGTGAAGGTTTTAAAATCATCCGCAGCTTGATGGTTTTCAGACTGGGCATAATTCCCTTTATAGGTTAAACTCAGTTGATCACTGGCGGTTGTCACACTCAAATGCCCCTCCTTAGCCTGACCATTTGATCGATAGACCGCACCTAATTCCCCTTCTGTTACCTGTTGATCTTGAGCGGCAAATAGCGGATCTTTCGTTTTAACCACAATACTTCCACCGATACTATCACCGCCCACACTGACTGGCGTGATACCTGGATAGATATCAACCGCTTCAGCTTGAGAGGGGGATATATAAGACAAAGGGGTATTCATATGATTTGGACAAGATGACATCAACGGCATACCATCGACTTGCACGTCTAAACGATGATCCGCTAACCCGCGAATCACAGGAAAGCCTGATAAACCTCCCGCCGGATTCATTGTCACACCCGGTGCCTGTGTCAAAATGCCCACCAAGTCACCCTTTGCACCTGACTGATTGACAATAGTTTGTTTAGAGACTTTTTGCGGAGCTTGACTGTCTGGTTGAGCAACCACATCAATCGCGGGTAATTTTTGTGCAGAAACCGGTTGCCAAAATACGGTGACCATTAACGAAGTTAATAATTTTTTCTTCATACGCTCTCTCCAATGATTACAATGATTAACTGAGAGGCATTATAAAGAGGGCTAGGGAGAAAGAGAATGCGACAAATTGTCGCACCCCCTTAAGTCTGTTATTCGTTATTGAATTCGAACATTAAGCATTTTCGATTGAAAAGGTCATGACCTCTGACAATTGATGGGCGCCAATCGCTAAGCTAAACAACCGATCCACGCCCAATGCCACACCTGAACAGGCAGGCAAACCGGCGTCAGTCAAACCGGCAAGCAATCGATTATCCAGCGGAACCGTTTCAACGCCATCCGCTTGACGCTGCTGCAAGGATTGCTGAAACCGCCGATGCGTGGCACCCGCTTCTTGCAGTTCTTGATAACCGTTTGCCAGTTCCATTCCGTGCACAAACACTTCAAAACGCAACGCTTCTTGAGGGTTCCCAGTTGAAATTTGCGCCAAAGCCGCCTCACGAGCAGGGTAATGCGATAAACACGTAATGCGATCAACCCCAAGTTGAGGTTCAATCACTTCTGTCAAAACCAGTTGTTCCCATAACGCTTTATCATCAGCTTCCACACCCACCACTTCAGGGAGATTAAATGCCCTTAAGCAAGCTCTACATTCTGCCGCCGTTGCATTATGAATGTTCGCTAAATTCGCATATTGCAGAAATGCTTGTTGGTAGGTGAGAACTTCAATCGGCAAATTGCCTAATACCACTTGAATCACTTCAGCGGTTTCTTGCATCATTTCCGCTAGGCTAAAGCCTAAACGATACCATTCCAACATCGTAAACTCGACTTGATGACGCGGGCTTAAATCACCATTGCGAAACACTTTTCCCAAATAAAAAATATCGCCACTGCCCGCACAAAGCAGTCTTTTCATTGGGTATTCAGGGGAGGTATGTAAATAATAGATGTGCGTGGACGACTGACCGGGAAGACGAACCGCTGTTTTTAAAGAATCTAAATGACGATCAGGGGTCGCTGATTGCGACAGCATAGGCGTATCGACCTCCATCACCTCGCGCGCATAAAAAAACGCTCGCAATTGCCTGAGCCATTGCGAACGTTTTTGCAGGGTCTCAATCTTTGCACAGGGACGCCAATTCCGTTTGGCGTGTTCAAGTGTTAGATCATTTTGCACGTGAAATATAATCACCCGTTTGCGTATTACAAATCACTTTTTCACCAATCTGAATAAACAGCGGAACTTGCACCACTGCCCCGGTTGATAAGGTGGCAGGTTTGCCACCCGTTCCGGCGGTATCGCCTTTTAAACCCGGGTCGGTTTCAACCACTTCCAATACCACCTGCTTAGGCGGCATCACCGAAATCGGATCACCATTCCAAAGCGTCACGGTACACATATCTTGTTCAATCAACCATTTCTGAACATCCGCTACGGCAGCTTCTGATGCCTGATACTGATCAAACGTGGCCGGATCCATAAAATGCCAAAATTCACCATCATTATAAAGATACTGTAAATCGGTATCCATCACATCGGCGGCTTCTACTTTTTCGCCCGACTTAAAGGTTTTTTCCAAAACGCGCCCGGTAATCAAGTTGCGGAATTTTACGCGGTTAAAGGCCTGACCTTTGCCCGGTTGAACAATTTGGTTATCCACAATATTACAAGGCTGTCCATCCATTAAAAACTTCAACCCATTTTTAAATTCATTTGTACTCACTGATGCCATGATGTTTTTTCCTGAATGATGTAAAATAGCGCAATATTTTAACGCAACTGACCCTCACTGGGAAAGTTTTCATTGCAGAGCCATTCAAATCGTCCGTTATGATTCATTCACTCACTGAACTCTGTGATTTAATTGGGCTTTCGGCTGCCGACTTAGGCTGCGATTTTCAAACTGATTTCCCACTGAAAGTCCCCAAACACTTTGCACTGCAAATTGAAAAGCACCGGCCAAATGACCCATTATTGCGCCAAATTCTACCAGGCCTGGCTGAAAAAACGGTTGTTGAAGGGTTTAGCCTCGATCCGGTCGGCGACCTAAAGGCCAACCCGACGCCCAGTTTGATTCACAAATACCAAGGGCGCGCGCTATTAATTGCCAGTGGCCGATGTGAGATTCATTGTCGTTACTGTTTCCGCCGTCACTTTCCCTACCAACAAGCCAAAAAACAGCACTGGCAAACCGCGCTGGAACAAATCGCCGCCAACCCGTCCATTGAAGAAGTTATCTTAAGCGGCGGCGACCCGCTCAGTTTATCGCAAAACAGTTTAATGGAACTCTTGACAAAACTGGAGCAGATTCCCCACCTGACCACACTTCGAATTCACTCCCGAACACCCGTCGTGGCACCAAACCGTGCTGAAATGCCGTTATTATGGCAACTGCTCAAAGCGAGTCGATTACACATTGTATTGGTCATTCACTGCAATCATGCTAATGAACTTAGCGATGAAACTGCGCGTTTATTTCAAACCCTGAAAGCCACAAACATCACCCTGCTCAATCAGTCAGTGTTATTAAAAGGGGTGAATGATAACGTTACAACCTTAGCTCAACTGAGTAAAAAACTGTTTCAACAAGGCGTGCTGCCCTACTATTGCCATCAGTTGGATAAGGTGGCAGGAGCCGCTCATTTTGAAGTCAAAAATGACCAGGCCTGGGTACTTTTCGACCAGCTTCGCCAAAAACTGCCGGGCTATTTAGTGCCGAGATTGGTGACAGAAATCGCTGGCGAGCCCTATAAAACCCTCATTTTCCCAACACAGGAAAGCCATTAATGTCTCACTGGCGCCCACAAACCCCCTCGGCGAAAGCCAGTTTTTGGCTGGTGCTCGTCCTTTCAATTTGGCACCTTTTTTTAGCGGGTCAAGTGACCCTCAGTGTCGATGAAGCCCACTATGCCCTATATGGCCTAAAACCGGATTGGAGTTATTTTGACCATCCACCGATGGTTGGCTGGCTCAATGCCGTTGCACTGCAATTTGGACAAAGCGAGATGCACCTTCGCACCCTCCCCGTGCTATTCTTTGCATTGGCCAACATCGTTCTTTACCGAATCGCGAGACGACTTTTTCCAGACTTTGATTGGATCGGTTTTTGGACATTGGCGCTGATTAATAGCGCTTTTATGTTTCAGTTACTGAGTGTTTCGATGCTACCCGATACCCCTTTAATGCTCGCCAGCTTAATGGTGGTATGGTCCCTGCTCAATTTACGGGAAGAAGCCGCCACCTCACCCAAAGCATTTCGCAGTGCCTTATGGCTGGGATTTTGGCTTGGCATTGCTGCCCTGTCTAAATACACCGCCATCACCCTTGTGTTCTCCTTAGTGATTATTCTGTTGCTGGAACGCCGATTTGACTGGCTAAAAAACCGTGGCCTCTGGCTGGCGATTGCACTGACTGCGCTAATGACTTCACCCATTTTGTGGTGGAATGTCCAGCATGATTGGCTGTCTTTTTTATACCAAATTCACCACGGCACCCAAAACACCGACTGGCAATGGCAACGATTTGTCAACTCACAACTGTTACAAATGGGCGTCTATTCACTGCTACTGTTTATCGCAGGCATTGCGCTGATGTTAACTTGCTGGCGACCCACAGCGAACGCTGAAACCCAAGCAGCCATTCGAATCTTAAGCAGTTTTAGCTTACCCATTATTGTGTTATTCGGCTGGAATGCCGGCTATGAAATGAGTCTCCCTCATTGGACGCAACCGGCTTGGCTATTGATGAGCCCGGCCATTGTTTATTATTGCTGGCAACACTGGTCACAACGATGGTTACGCATCAGCGTTTATTTCAGTAGCGCACTCACCCTCACGCTTTCAGTGCTGTTAAACAGTCAATTGGCAACGCCTTGGATGCCGTTAACCGAAAAAAACAACCTTGTCCGTGAACTCCATGGCTGGCCGCAAGCGATAGCAGAGGCCGAAAAACTGCAACAATCGCTTAAAGTACCGTTATTTGCCAGCAATTGGACACAAGCCAGTCGCATTGCTTGGTATGCCGCTCCACAACCGGTCTATGTTACCGACAATCGGTTTGATCAGTTCGATTTGTGGTTTGGTAACCCGCCGACCGGCAGTGATGGATTAGTTATTATTCCCGGTTACGAAACCCATCCACCCGCCACAGCCAGGCCTGGTCATTTTAACCATTGCCGACACTTAAAAACCTTGCCGATTATTCGTCATCAAAATACAGTGGTACGCTATTATTTTTATCATTGCCAAGACTTTCAAACAGTTCAATATCATGGCTGGGTAACGGAATTAGCAAACAATCCATTAGAGTACCTCGAATAACAGCAATCAAAATTGTGCAATAAATTCGCAGTTTTGGGCGGGGTTTGCGATAATAGCTGACATTCATTTATGCAGATATCATCAAGGGAATCTTTTGAGCAATTTGATTAAAGTTGGCCTCTCCATTGCGATTATTGGCTATATTCTGTCAAAATTTGACCTGATCGCAGTTTGGCAGACGATTCTCAACGCGAACTTCGGATTGATTCTTGCCGCCTTATTAGTGCAAATACTCAGCCAAACGGTTGCCGCTTATCGGTGGTCATTGATTATGGAAATGCTCAAATTCCAACACCCCTGTGGCTTTTATTTACGCAGTTATTTCAAAGGCAGCCTTTTCAATCAAGTGCTCCCTACCAGCATCGGCGGTGATGCGTTTCGCATTGCCGAAGTCTCCGCGCATGGCGGATTGGTTCGCGAGGCCTTTTATGGCGTCTTTATCGACCGAATCGTTGGTTTGGTTGGATTACTGCTCTTAAATTTATTAGCCAATAGCATTCAATCTGACCTCATGCCCTATAAAATCTTTATGACCATCAATGTTATTTTGATTTTAGCGTTATTTGGCTTATTTGTATTAATGGCCATTCACAAATTCTCGATATTCAATCGCTCAAAAATCACTCGACCCTTTTACCAACTCTCGGAACGATTTCGTTTTATTTACAAAACCCCCAAACGCATCAGCCAACAACTCGGGCTTTCCATTTTGATTCATCTACTGTCGATGATTGCCATTTTTGGTGTCGGTCACAGTGTTGGCATTAATGAACCGCTGGTAAATTATCTGGTGATTATTCCACCCGCCATCCTGCTCACCATCTTACCGATTTCTTTCGCCGGCTGGGGCGTGCGCGAAGGCGCTTTAGTGGTGTTATTTATGATGATCGGCATCGAAGAAACGCACGTAATTGCCATGTCACTCATTTATGGCATCCTACTTATTTTCAGTGCCTTACCCGGCATGTATTTTTATCTAACCAGCCAACACAAATATTTATGAGACTGTTATGAACGTCGATTTAATGCGCAAACTTGACCATCACCTAGGAATCCCCTTAACCTTTTTAGGCACATTACTACTCAAAACCGCCCACCGGATTCGCAAGCCGAAAACCACGCCCCCTAAAAATATCTTATTTGTAGAGTTGTCCGAAATGGGCAGTACCATTTTGGCGGATCCCGCCATGAAGCATGCTCAAAAGCACTTTGATGCGCAATTGTTTTTTGTTATTTTTAGCAAAAACAAGCCCAGTTTGGATCTGCTCAACACCATTCCTCAGCATCATATTTTTACACTTTGCGAGGATTCCTTATGGACACTAATGCGCGATGCCATTCGCTATTTAATCTGGTGCCGAAAACACCACATTGATACTGCGGTGGATTTAGAATTGTTTTCCCGCGTCTCGGCCTTGCTTACAGGCTTTAGCGGTGCCGGCAATCGCGTGGGCTATCACAATTTCCATGGCGAAGGCCTCTATCGAGGCGACCTCTTAACACACAAAGTCAGCTACAATCCCCACATCCACATTGCCAAAAACTTTATGGCCTTGATTCATGCCCTCAAAGCCGAAACCCCGGAAGTCCCCTATTCCAAAGTGCTGATTACCGATGATGCCATCCAACTGGATCAGGTGACTTTCAGCGATGACGAAAAAGCAGACGTTTATCGAAAAATCAGTGCCTGCTATGCAGGTTACGATCAAACCCAACACCAGCTACTGCTCATTAACCCCAATGCCAGTGATCTATTACCACAAAGACGCTGGCCCAAGCACAATTTCATTCAACTGATGCAGCAACTATTGCAGCGCTATGAAAACGCCTTGATTTTAATCACCGGCGCACCGAATGAAAAAGAAGAAGCCGAAGCCTTGCGCCTAAAAGTTGCTAACCCGCGTTGTATTAACTTTGCCGGTCAGCTTAAATTATTGCAAATGCCCATTCTGTATTCCGTGTCGAGACTGATGGTCACCAATGACTCCGGGCCTGGGCATTTTTCGTCGATTACGCCCCTAAAAACCTATGTGTTATTCGGCCCTGAAACCCCCAAGCTCTATGGTTCTCTCGGTAATAGCACCCCAATTTTTGCCGGACTGGCCTGTTCGCCTTGTGTCAGTGCCGCCAATCACCGCAAAACGCCCTGTACTGAGCCGGTTTGCATGGATGCCATTACCGTCGGGTCGGTTTATAAACAGATTGAGATAGAATTACGGCAAGAATAACCAGTTAGCGCAGTCGCTTTAACAGCCACCAAGCCACCAGCAGCAATACTAAAGAAGGCAAAAAAGCGCCCAAAATGGCAGGAAATTGATAAACCACACTCAGATTACCAAAAATTTGATTGAGCAAATTAAAACTCATCCCAATAATAATCCCGACAAAAATCCGCTGGCCAATACTGACCTGACGCTGAGAACCAAAGATGAGCGGGAACACTAATGAAATCATGCCCACGATCATCAATGGCATGATCACTTTACGCCAAAACGCTAATTTGTAAGGCTCGGCATCTAAGGCATTGGCTTCTAGAAACTGAATATACAACCATAAATCAATCACCCCCATATAACGCGTTTCGACATTTAAGGTTGAAATCAGTGTTGGCGTGACCGGCAGCTCAACCGGCATGGATGCGCTAAGGGTTTCCCTAAAATCCAATAACTGATTAATAGGGGCTTTCGGGGTTTCAATCGCCGTCCAGTTCAACTGCTTATGAACGACATCATACAGTCGCCATTGCTGATCTTTTTTTGAAAACCGTGCCGTTTTGGCTCGCCAATATTCACTTAAAGCCCCTGCCTGCACCCGATAAATGGAAATATCATAAAACTGCGAATCGGTTATGACTTGGCCAACATGAATCACTTTTTCACCATCGCGCATCCAAAAATCTTCACTGGCACCAATCGAAAAATTCTGATGTAACGCTTCACTGCGCATTTTTTTAGCAAAGCCTTCACTCACCGGCGCAATCCATTCACCCATAATGGCAACAATCAACCACATCAACATCGCCGACTTCATGACGCCGATAAAAATGCGTCGAATTGACCAGCCGGTGACGCGTAATACCGTCAGTTCTGCATGGTTAGCCAAGCCCCCTAAGCCAATCAAAGTACCAATCAATATCGCAACCGGGAAAATTTCATAAGCAAACACCGGCAATTTCAAAACGGTATAAAGCACCCCTTTATTTAAGGTGTATTCGTCGGTGAGTTTGCCGACCTGAATCATAAACTCAGAAAAACCGAGAATAATCAATAACACCATCAACACCAACAGAGTATGGCTAACCAGTACACGGCCTAAATAGCGTTCAATCAAATTCATTGATTAACCCCTTTAGAGGTCCATTTCTTAGGCAAAGCCATCTGCGGCCATTGTAGCCAGGCTGGTTTGAGTGACGCATGACGCAAGCCATAGGCTAAAAACAATAGCGGAACCGGCCATAATCCAATCCAAGGCGATAAGGTGCCATCTGCGACCGCTTCTCTAAAGGTCACCAGCAGTTGGTTATAAATTACATAAAGCACTAACGCAAAAAACACCTTAGCAAACCGACCTTCCCTTGGCCCGGTTCGACTCATTTTCAAGCCCAACATCCCCAACACAACAATGCTCAATGGCGTAATTAATCGCCATTGTAACAGTGCCATATCGGCCGGATCACTCGACTGCCAAAGCAAGGCTGTTTCGCGTTCAAACTGACGCGCTCTTGCCGGTTTCGTTTGAAGCTCAGGAATAAACCCTTCAAAACGCTGAAACGACCTTACAATCAAGGGCTGATCACTCGATAACCCCTCATAACTGTGACCTCGATACAATACCAACGCCAAACGTTCCCCCACCCATTCAAAACGACCAACGGGCGCCATCAGCAATACATCATTTCCTTCAGAACGCATTCGTACCCAGACGGAACGCATGGTGCCATCCTCTTCCAGAGATTGCATATAAAATACCCCCTCCCCAGTTGATAACGGATTAAACTTTCCAGGAACCAATGCGGCTAACGGCGAAGATACCTGAGCCTCTTCAATCAAGCTACGCTCTTGACTATAGCTCCATGGAATCAGCCAAAGCGAAATCCAAGCCGTGAGCAACGCCAAAGGCAATAAAAACCAAAACACCCGTTTTTTAAAATAGCCCATGCCAATGCCGCAACTTTGCAATACCACCATTTCCTGATCTTGGTATAAGCGGCCAATTGCCAGCATGACACTCAAAAGCGCAACCAACGGCAAAATCACTTCTAAAGCAGGGGGGATTTTGGTCAATAAGACTTGAAAAAGAATAGAGGATGGGAGTGAACCTTCCACCGCAATCGTCAACAGCTTAGTAGCTTCGGTGCCAAAGGTAATCAGCAGTAAAACCGACAGGACTGCAAAAAAAGTGGCAAACAGTTCTCGGGTTAGATATTTGTCAAGAATTCGCAAAAAACAGTCACCAAAGCGTTAGAATAACGACATTAAATAAAGGGCACCTCGATTAACCCCGGCTGTTTTCTGTCAACGCCAAATGATTCAGGTCAAGGCGTGACGTTTCAGCAATGTCCACACCTTGCAAAAGGTCACAACGCAGAGCTGAACCATTTGGCTATGCCCCTTCGGGCGGGACTTAAAGCAGCCTTCTTCGTTGTTGTGACGCTTGGCCATAGAATGCTAAGACCCGCGCGTCACGCCTAGAATAAGGCCGCTTTAAGTCCCGCAGAAGTCAAGTCGGGGTTATTCGAGGTGCCCTAAAGTCAATTATTATACAAGAAGGGATGCAAACGCATGAAACAAATCCAGTTCCAACTGCAACAAACCAACACCTTATCGGATTATGACACCCTAATTTTACCCGTGTTTGAGCAGGGCAACACCACCGAACTGGGTCAGCAGTTTCACCTTGAGACCCTTACCGCTGATTTGGTTAAGGCAGGCGATTTTTCAGGCAAGCCTGCTGAGGTTCAAATGCTGCTACAACACCCCGACTCGCCATGCACACGCCTGCTATTGGTTGGCATGGGATCGGCCAAAACCCTCTCTAACAAAAACTATTTAGACAGTTTAAATGCGGCCGCTAAAGCCTTAGACAACAGCGGTGCGCAACGGGTTTTAAACGGTTTAATCGATGTTTTTCCTGCCCAAAACGACCAGGCCTGGGCAATTTACCAAAACACATTAATGATTCAGCGTAGCCTTTACGACTATGAACATGAAAGCCGCAATAAAGCGGAGCTTAAAAACCCAAAACTGGCTCAAATCACTTTTAATGTTGCTGCCAGCGAGGCCTTAAAATCGCAACTTGAGCAGGCACAGGCCACTGCATTAGGGATGGCTTTAACCCAAGACCTGGCGAATATGCCCAGTAATTTTTGCACACCGAGTTATCTCGCCGAAACCGCCGTTGAACTGGGTGACCAATATGGCTTTGACGTCAACATTCTCGATAGCGAAGAAATGATCGAAATGGGCATGGGCGCTTTTATGGCGGTTGCTCAAGGGTCACATACCCCACCAAAAATGATTTGTCTTGCTTATCACGGTGCAGATCCAACAGAGGCTCCGATTGCATTAGTCGGAAAAGGCGTGACCTTTGATACCGGGGGTATCTCTATCAAACCCGGCGACGCCATGGATGAAATGAAATATGACATGGGAGGCGCCGCCACTGTCTTGGGCGTTTTTAAAGCGCTTGGACAACTCAAGCCCAAACTTAATGTGGTGGCGGTCATACCTGCCACTGAAAACATGCCCGCCGGTAATGCCATTAAGCCTGGGGATGTTGTCACTTCTTTATCAGGGCAAACCATTGAAATTCTCAATACCGATGCAGAAGGCCGCCTGATTTTATGCGATGCCTTAACCTATGCTCAGCAAACCTACAAGCCCTGCAAAATTATTGATATGGCGACCCTAACCGGTGCTTGCATTATTGCTTTAGGACATGAGATGTCTGCGTTATTAGGCAATCATCAGCCGCTGATAGCGGATCTTTTGTCATCTGGTCTGAGAACTTATGATCGTTTTTGGCAAATGCCGTTAAGTGAAGAGTATGATGAACAACTCAAATCAAATTTTGCCAATATGGCCAATATTGGCGGCCGCCCTGCCGGCACAATTACCGCAGCACAATTCTTAGCCCGCTTTACGGAATCCGTCCACTGGGCACACCTAGACATAGCGGGGACGGCTTGGATCAGCGGTAAAAGCAAAGGCGCAACCGGCCGTCCGGTACCTGCTTTGGTTGACTACTTACTCCGCCAGCAATGAACACTAACGCCATGCCTTCTGATACCCCCGATGTGTTGTTTTATGTATTAAATAGCTCGGACTTGGCATCAAGGCAGCACTTTGTCTGCAAACTGGTTCAAAAGATTTGGCAACAAAATCGTCACTGTGATATTTGCTGTCACCACCCGGCCGAATTAACCGCCCTGGATGAAGCCATCTGGCTATTTAAACCTGAAGCCTTTATTCCCCATGCCATTGCCCAAAATCCCCCTGCGCCAATCCAACTATGGTTCGACCAGGTGGACCGACCTTGCCATGATATATTAGTCAACTTACACCCAGACTTTCAGACTTACTTTCAAAGCTATCAAAGAACCATTGAAGTGTTAGATCAGTCTCCAGAGCTGATTCAACGCGGACGTGATAGATGGAGAAGATACCAATCCCTAGGATTTGACCCAGTACTCCATAAAATACCGTGAGGTTTAAGCAATGGATATTACGCAATTATTAAGCTTTAGTGTGCAGCAAAATGCTTCAGATTTACACCTTTCAGCAGGCATGCCCCCCCTGCTCAGAACGGATGGTGAAATCCATCGCATTGATATGCCCGCATTCGACAGAGATGCCATGCGAACTCTAGTATACGATGTCATGAATGATGCACAACGCCAAAAATTTGAAGCTCAATCTGAAGTGGACTTTTCCTTTGAAATTCCCAAACTGGCACGTTTTCGGGTCAATGTGTTTTTACAAAACCGCGGCATCGGCGCGGTCTTTAGAACCATTCCGAGCACCGTGCTTTCTCTGGAAGACCTTCATGCACCCGAAATCTTTAAGGACATTGCCAATACCCCTCGAGGCATTGTATTGGTCACAGGGCCCACCGGCTCGGGTAAATCGACGACACTGGCAGCTATGATCGACTATATCAACCAAACCCAAGCTGCCCATATTCTCACCATTGAAGACCCCATTGAATTTGTACACCAATCAAAACGTTCATTAGTCAATCAACGCGAAGTCAATCGCGACACCCAAAGCTTCGGTGCTGCCTTGCGCTCGGCGTTACGCGAGGATCCTGATGTCATTTTGGTCGGAGAAATGCGCGATTTAGAAACCATTAGCCTCGCGCTGACGGCAGCCGAAACCGGTCATTTAGTCTTTGGAACCCTGCATACCAGCTCTGCTGCTAAAACGGTTGATCGGATTATTGATGTGTTTCCGGCTGCTGAAAAAGCCATGGTACGCTCCATGTTATCCGAATCTTTAAAAGCCGTTATTTCTCAGACGTTACTCAAAAAACCAACCGGCGGTCGCGTTGCCGCGCACGAAATTATGTTAGGGACGTCTGCCATTCGCAATCTGATTCGCGAAGATAAAGTGCCACAAATGAATTCGATTATTCAAACCTCCAATAAAATGGGGATGCAAACCCTCGACCAAGATTTACAACGTCTCGTTAAAAAACAAACCATCAGCAAAGAAGCCGCCCGTCAAAAAGCGGTTAATAAAACCGACTTTATTTAATAGGAAACCTCATGACGGCAACCTTACACCAACAACTTCATGCGCTATTAAATGCTTTTGTTAAACAACAAGGATCCGATCTTTTTATAACTGCTCACGCCCCGGTTTCAATGAAGGTGAGTGGTCGCATTCAAGCCTTAACCAAAGATCCGCTCACAGCCGATGCGGCACGCCAACTCACCTTAGCGCTCATGAACCCCGCACAACAAACCGAGTTTAATCAACAACGCGAAGCCAATTTTGCTTATCAATTAGCCAATATCAGCCGTTTTCGAGTCAGTGCTTTTATGCAACAAGGCCTTTCCGGCTGTGTGATTCGCCGCATTGAAGCCCATATCCCCTCATTTGAAAGTCTAAATTTGCCAACCATACTGAAAGAATTGATTTTAGAAAAGCGCGGTTTAATCTTGTTTGTCGGCGGTACCGGTTCCGGGAAATCCACCTCGCTGGCCAGTTTAATCGACCATCGCAACCGCACCACCGAGGGTCACATCATCACCATTGAAGACCCGATTGAATATGTCCATCAACACCAAAGTTGTATTGTCACTCAACGGGAAGTGGGGGTGGATACGGACAGTTATGAAACCGCATTAAAAAACACCTTACGCCAAGCGCCCGATGTCATTCTGATTGGTGAAATTCGTTCACAAGACACCATGGAACATGCCATTACCTTTGCCGAAACGGGGCATTTATGCTTATCAACACTCCATGCCAATAACACCAATCAAGCATTAGATCGCATTATTAATTTCTTTCCGGAAGAGCGCCGTGACCAACTGTTAATGGATCTGTCTCTCAATCTCAGAGCCATTATTTCACAACGCCTCCTGCCCAAAAACGGCGGTGGACGCATTGCTGCCGTAGAAGTGCTCATCAATACGCCACGTATGTCCGAATTGATTTTTAATGGTCAGGTTGGGGAAATGAAAGCGCTCATACAAGCCTCCCAATCGCAAGGCATGCAAACCTTTGATCAAGCGCTATTCGACCTCTATGAAGCAGATGCCATCCGCTATGAGGACGCTTTGCGCAATGCCGACTCACTCAATGACTTGCGTCTTAATATTAAGCTCAATAGCCAACGACCCTTGCCGGAAAACATAGCCTCTGCACAGGCCGACGAAGCCAAACTTTCGATGCAAGACACCCCTCCCCAAGAGGATAAGGATAAAGCGTGAAAATGACCAAAAACTCCCAGGCCTGGCGATTCTTGCTGCTTTTTGCGGTTATTGGCAGCGGCCAGCTACAAGCCGCTCCGCCCAGTCTCACCAACATGACACAACAATTTTGTTACGACCTATCCAAAAAATTGCGTACCGTTAAACACCAAGACTGTTTGGCGCTTCAACTTCATGCCAGCTTCAAACACCAAAGCGTTGAGCAACGACTCTTAACCTATAAGGAAGTGATTCCTAAGCCCAAAACGCTTCCACCAAAGGGACGTATTTTATTTATTGGCGGCATTCATGGCGATGAATATGCCGCCATTAGCCTTACTTATATTTGGCTAAAAACGCTATTAGACCCTGCAACCATGACAGATTATCACTGGCTATTTTTACCCTTAGCCAACCCGGATGGATTATTTCAATCTCCTGCAACCCGAACCAATGCCAACTCGGTTGATTTAAACCGCAACTTCCCCTCTCCGGACTGGAACCGCTTGGCATTAAAAACCTGGCAAACCCACACAGGCAAAAACCCGAGACGATTTCCCGGAGAAAACGCCAATAGCGAACCGGAAACCCAGTGGCTGGTTCAACTGATAGAACGTTTCCACCCCCATGCCATTATTTCGCTCCACGCCCCCTATGGACTGCTAGATTATGATGGCCCGGAACATGCCCTACCGAACAAAATCGGCCACCTTCGTCATCGTGCCCTCGGAACCTATCCAGGTTCTTTGGGGCGCTATGCCGGGGAGTATTTAAATATTCCCGTGCTCACTTTAGAGCTCAGATCAGCTGGCACCATGCCTTCTGCTCAAGAAATTCAAATTATGCTTAAAGATATCGAAAACTGGGTAGAAACCAAGATTGGCGAACCGGATTAGACTTTAGGTTTTTTAAAGGGATGCGCTCAATAATTGAATGGTTTGCTGAGATGGCTGAACGGATTCATGAATTAATTGCCAAGCAACTTGTTGTCCTGATTGACGTTGCCAATATTGCTCAACCCATTGTCCGTTGTCAGTGACAAAGCTGACATAATATAGCTCCGCTTCTCCCGGATAGCGATAGACACTTACTTTTTGCCAGTCAACTTGATAGGTTTGTTGTGTTCTCAACCATTGATTAATTTGCGACAGCACGGCCGTTTTTTCGCCCTCATCTCTGAGGCCTGAGTTGGTCAGCCCCCGGCTAATAATCACCGGTGTTGCTGGCGGTAAACGATATTGACGCAGCAACGCCTGCATCGCCGAATTATTTAAAACCACGCAGCCACGACTGGCCAAGGGCGCCCGACTGTAAGTCGATCTTGGCGTACCATGCAACCAAATACCGGAACCCGTCCGCCCTTTTTGTTTATCCCAACTATTGGGATAATCTAAGGTCAAGGCACCGACTCCATACAATTCCGGCAATTGTTCATCCGCCAAATTTTTTTCAATTCGATAAATACCAATCGGCGTTTTCATATCGCCCCGAGATTGTTTACCAATGCCTTTCTGCCCCAAGGTGACATAAAAATTGGCTACCTCTTGATAGCCATTTTCAACCGATTGATAAATATAAATTCGATGTGCGAGGGTATCCACAATCAATAAATGCTGCTCTTGGCTCGTTTTCAAAACATATTGTGCCAGTATGCTTTGCCAATCTCCTCGATTCGATTCAGCATGCTGATGACCCTGCCACCGAACTTTTGCTTCCATTAATAACGCCTGAGCGTTAGGTTGGGTATGAACCCGCTGCAACAAATCCAGTCGTCCGGCTTTAATGGCGTACAAGTCCCCTTTAAGCATCTTCGCTAGCTGATAACGTGGAAGCTGTTTAGACAAACTTTCAAAGTCATCCAACCCACGATCAAATGCAAAAGATTGAATGGCCTGAAGCCCACTAATCAATTGCTTCTCTGTCGCAACAGCATCCGAAGCGTCTGCCAATAGAGGCATCGGCAAACAGCAAAGCCAAAGCATTATTAGCTTGTGAAGGGGTTTTTGAAGCCAGCTATTCATAAATCACTGCTTCCTGCATAATTTTCCAGCCTTGCGGGGATTTTTGCCAAAGTAATTTTTTGCGAACCCTATCTTTAAATCGATTAGATTCATAGGATTGCCAAAAACCAACCTGAATCACATTTTTAGCGATAGGAACCACAGTAATATCTTCCAGTTGAACACGAATAAAGCTTGGTCCTGTCACGCTGGCTTGGCGATTTTGTTCCCAGGCCTGGCGATTTTTGAAGTCTTCAGCATAATAATCCGACTGATAACTGGCCAGATATGTCCGAAGATTTTGAGCTGACCAAGCGGTTCGCCAAGCTTCAAGCTGCTGCGTCACCTCAGCAATATCAAATTCTACCTGCTTTAAAGCCACCACTTCATCTGGGTCGACTTCAATATCTGCTGATAAAATCCATTGCCCTTTTGGCTGCTCAACCTCTCTAGAATGAAACACGTCTTGATAAGCCAACTGGGCTTGGTAAGCGTAGATTTGCTGCAAATTTTGACGCAAGGTTGCGATTTTTGGCAATTTATTGAGCAGGGTTTCCAACACCTGCTGCGCCTGCTGATAATTCTGTTGACGAATATAGGCAACTGCCAAATTATTGCCGATGGTTAAGTTGGTCGGATTCGCCTGGTGCAAAGGGCTTAATAAATCAATGGTGGTTTTAAAATCTTGCTGCTGCATCGCAGCTTCAGCTTTTTGCAAGGTTTGTTGTAGCGTTGAATCTGGATTCGCCTGCACTGACGACAGCGAAAACACCGCCATCAAACCAACCCAAGCTGACTTTTCTATCACTTGCCAGCCTAGTTTCATCATCCCGCCTTTTACCAACATTCACTCAACCTTCGTAGATTCAATCATTATTGCTCGGGCACCGCTCGTTATTCCGTTCAAAATAAAGCGCTATCTTATCGCAAATCCCCGATTCCAACCAGTGAAGATTTCATCGACTTTAATTGATCACGCAGTTCTGCGGCCTTTTCAAAGTCCAAATCCTTTGCCGCTTTAAACATTTGTTTTTCCATCTGTTTAATCTGAGAAGCAAGCTGTGCGGGGGTCATTCGTTTCACAGGAGAGACACTCTGATCATCATAGTGCCCTTCTATTTCAGCCGCCTTTAATTGAGCAGCAGAGGCACCCGGCTTTGATGCATAGGGTGAATCTTCTAAAATATCGGTAATTTTTTTATTTAATTTTTGCGGGGTAATGCCTTGTGCAAGATTATGCTCAATCTGTTTGGTGCGGCGACGTTGCGTTTCATCTATGGCTTTTTGCATCGAAACCGTGATTTTATCGGCATACAATATGGCCTTACCCGCCACATTTCTCGCTGCCCGACCAATGGTTTGAATTAAAGATCGCTCAGAGCGTAAAAACCCCTCTTTGTCGGCATCTAAAATAGCCACCAAGGATACTTCCGGGATATCCAAACCTTCTCGCAATAAGTTAATCCCCACCAACACATCAAACTCACCCAACCGTAAATCACGGATGATTTCGATCCGTTCCACTGTATCAATATCTGAGTGTAAATAACGCACCCGCACTTGGTGCTCTTCCAGATATTCCGTTAAATTTTCTGCCATACGTTTGGTCAAAGTGGTGACCAAAACCCGCGCTTCTGCATTCACTCTCAAACGAATCTCACCCAGCAAATCATCCACTTGGGTTAACGCGGGGCGGACTTCAATTTCGGGGTCTAACAACCCCGTCGGTCGCACAACCTGCTCAACCACCTTCGATTGATGCTCCGCTTCATAAGTTGATGGGGTTGCTGACACGAAAATCGTTTGTGGCAAAATCTGTTCAAACTCATCAAAACGCATCGGACGATTATCCAAAGCAGAGGGTAACCGAAATCCAAAATTCACCAAATTTTCTTTACGGGATCGATCCCCTTTATACATGCCCCCTATCTGAGGAATGGTGGCATGACTTTCATCGATAAACATTAACGCATTTGCAGGTAGGTAATCCAATAAGGTTGGTGGCGATTCACCTTCTGCCCGCCCGGACAAATACCGAGAATAATTTTCAATACCTGAGCAATACCCCAGTTCCGTCATCATCTCAATATCCAGCCGAGTTCGTTCCTCCAAGCGCTGCGCCTCAACCAATTTATGATTTTCTCGCAAGTCTGCCAAACGGTCTTTCAATTCCACCTTGATTTTTTCAATGGCTTCTAAGACCCGCTCTTTTGGCGTCACGTAATGTGACTTGGGATAAACCGTCACCCGGGTCGGACGGGTTAACACCTCTCCCGTCAGGGGATCAAACCAGGCTAAAGCATCCACTTCATCATCAAACAACTCTATACGCACCGCATACTCTTCAGCTTCTGCGGGGAACACATCAATGACATCCCCTCTCACCCGAAAACAGCCTCGCCAAAGCTCCATATCATTACGGGTATATTGCATGGTCGCCAATTTTTCTAAAATCATTTGTCGCGACAGCTTATCGCCCAAACGCAATTGCAAAATCATTTTTAAATACTGATCAGGATCCCCCAACCCATAAATGGCAGAGACGGTTGCAATCAAAACCACATCCGACCTTTCCAATAGTGCTTTGGTTGCAGATAAGCGTAATTGTTCAATTTGTTCATTAACGGATGAATCTTTGGCGATATAAGTGTCCGATGCGGGGACATAGGCTTCGGGCTGATAGTAATCATAGTAAGACACAAAATATTCAACCGCATTATGCGGGAAAAAACTCTTCATTTCGCCATAGAGTTGGGCTGCTAAGGTTTTATTATGCGCCAAAATAATCGTTGGGCGTTGCACCTGAGCGATGACATTGGCCATGGTAAAGGTTTTTCCGGAACCGGTAACCCCTAATAAAGTTTGAAAGGCTTCACCATCCTCAAGTCCTGTTACCAACTCAGCGATAGCCGTCGGTTGATCTCCTGCAGGCTGATAGTTAGATTCAATTTGAAATGCTTTGGCCATAATGAGTGGAAAGTCCTTTTTTACCCTTTATCGAACATCTTTCAAACCCAAATAACAAATGACCCTTCAATTAAAAATTTTGTCTTAAAAAGAAATTCATTTGGTTGTAAAATGAACCCTATATTTTACCTGAGCGTGTCACTGTACGAAACCTTATAAGCGCTTTATTTTTAAGCGGCTGAGTCTCCGGTTCATGACACCCATTTACTATTGATGAGATCCTACGCCCATGTCTAGATTGTCAAATCGTGTTAATCGTGTCCAACCTTCTTTAACCCTTGTTATTTCCGCCAAAGCAGCCGAATTGAAACGGGCAGGAAAAGACATTATTAGCCTAGGTGCCGGTGAACCTGACTTTGACACACCGAATCATATCAAGGCGGCTGGTATTGCGGCCATTAACGCTGGACAAACCCGCTATACTGCGGTTGACGGCACACCAGAATTGAAATCGGCGATTATTGAGAAGTTCAAACGTGACAACCACCTGAACTTTCAAAGTAATGAAATTTTGGTTTCCTCCGGGGGTAAACAAAGTTTCTTTAACCTTTGCCAAGGCTTGTTAAACGACGGGGATGAAGTGATTATCCCTGCGCCTTACTGGGTTTCTTACCCTGACATGGCCTTACTGGCGGGCGGCGTTCCGGTTATCATTGAAACGGACATTGAACAACAATTCAAAATCACCGCTTCTCAACTGAAAGCGACCATTACCGACAAAACCAAAATGGTAGTGATCAACAGTCCATCCAACCCCACTGGCGCTATTTATACCGCCAACGAATTACAGGCATTGGCCGAAATACTGTTACAGTATCCCAACATAATCATTGCCTCTGATGATATGTATGAACATATCCTGCTGAATGACACGCCCTTCACCAATATTCTTGAAGTCTGTCCTGAGTTAAAAGACCGCACGGTTGTCATGAATGGCGTATCTAAAGCTTATTCGATGACCGGCTGGCGCATTGGCTATGCAGGGGGACCCAAAGACTTAATTACTGCCATGCGAAAAGTTCAATCTCAAAGCACCTCAAATCCCTGCTCTATTTCGCAAGCGGCTGCGGTAGAAGCCTTAAATGGCCCTCAAGACTGTATTCAAACCATGTTGACTGAATTCAAAAAACGCCATGAGTTTGTGGTAAAGCGAGTCAATGCCATTTCAGGGTTTAAATGTTTACCCGCAGCGGGGGCATTCTATGCCTTTATGGATGTTAAAGATGCCATGAAGCAAAAGGGATTTGATCAGGACGCAGATTTTGCCACTGCCATTTTAGAAAGTGTCGATGTCGCAGCGGTGCCCGGTTCTGGATTTGGTGCAGCAGGACACTTGCGTATTTCTTTTGCCACCAGTATGGAAAACTTGGCTAAGGCTTTAGATCGGATTGACCAATTTATCAACACAAAATAAACACCCCCCTCTTTTTAATCAGCAAAAATGGCCAGGCCTGGCTATTTTTCTGGGCTATTAAGCCTCTATTCAGCTTATCGATGTATATTTTCCTTTTGTGCGCAGTCGTATCAATCAACATTTGAGGCCTTGCATGAGTAGAATGCAAAGGTCTCTAAAAAGCTATTTTCGAACTAAACTATGGAATCTAAAGTCACTATGAACGCTTTTAAATTCATCACACTTACTTGTTGTGCATTAACGCTGGTTGCTTGTAGCCAAGCGCCTTCCAAAAAACCCCTTTCAAATCCAAGCCAATCAGCGCCGGCTGTGAAGCTCAGCGATGAAGCCCGGCAGTTTTTTCATGCCATCAAAACAGGCGACACCCAAACTGCTTTAAATTATATTCAAAAAGGTGAAGCATTAAATGTGCAAGATACCTTCGGTCATACCGGTATTTTGTTAGCAGTTGATTATCAAAACCCAGAAGTTCTAAAAGCCTTAATTGAAAAAGGCGCATCGGTCGATACCGCCAATAAACAGGGCTGGACACCATTAATGAAGGCAGTGGATATACACCAAACCGACATGGTAAAACAATTATTAGCCGCCGACGCCAACCCTAACACCCCAACTCCGCAAGGTTGGACAGCACTTCATTTAACCTCGAAACCCCTTCGCAATCAGCAAAAGCGTTATGTCGAGATTGCACAATTGCTCATCGATCACGGCGCTTTTGTGAACCAAACACGACAAGACGGGGTGACCCCTTTATATTTAACGGTTGTTAACAATCGAATAGACGTTTTTAATACATTATTGGCTGCCAAAGCCAACCCGAACATTGGCAGAGCTGATGGCAGAACCCCTTTGATGCAAGCCACTTATGATTATCGTATTGACATGGTAAAGGCATTGCTAAAAGCTGGTGCGAACCCGAATGAGACAGATCGGAAGGGTTTGTCAGCGTTGCATTACACAGTTCACGACCCCAAAAACCCCCAACAGGATTATGCGGATATTGCACAAATTTTGATTGATCATGGCGCGGATGTTAATTTGCGCACAGCCAAAGGGGATTCGCCTTTATTAATGTCCGTGAAAAATAATCGTCCGGACGTTTTTGTGGCGCGACTCAATGCAAAAGCAGATGCCGGCCTTGGCACTTTCAATCATTGGACACCGTTAATGCAAGCAATTCAAGATCAAAATACGCCAATGATTAATGCATTGGTCAAGGTTCAAGAACGACAACAAAAAAATGCAGATAATGCTTTACTGCAAAAAATAAATCCATAAACGCATTAGCGATGCCTCGATACTTCACACAAACGGCCTGAAATTATGGCCGTTTTTTTATTCAACTGAAGACACCGAAAACCCTGAGCAATGCACTTTTCAAGACGATACACCGACAACAGACCTGCCCATTTAAACGGTCAAGGCCGGCGCATAATGGAAAGATATGCCTTATCTTTAAAGGAACAGTAACCGCCAATAACGAAACGGCAGTCGTGAACCCACCCCCTCTGTCATTGCAAGCCATCCCCCTCTGTCATTGCGAGCCGGAGGCGAAGCAATCCATCTTGAGTCCTGCACCACCTGAAATATAGATTGCCACGTCGCTTTGCTCCTCGCAATGACGAGGGGGGTGGGGGTGGATTGCCACGTCGCTTTGCTCCTCGCAATGACTGGGGATTTAGTTTCATTGCTGATC
>PEWX01000071.1:10400-10466 GCA_002779995.1 Piscirickettsiaceae bacterium CG07_land_8_20_14_0_80_44_28 | reverse complement strand
GCGAGCCGGAGGCGAAGCAATCCATCTTGAGTCCTGCACCACCTGAAATATAGATTGCCACGTCGC
>PEWX01000071.1:490-10358 GCA_002779995.1 Piscirickettsiaceae bacterium CG07_land_8_20_14_0_80_44_28 | reverse complement strand
GTCGCTTTGCTCCTCGCAATGACGAGGGGGTGGGTGTGGATTGCCACGTCGCTTTGCTCCTCGCAATGACTGGGGTTTGGGGAAATTGCATATCAGCCTTTACTGAGTTCAACTAATCAGCCTTAACTGATTGTTTAAAATAATCTCTTAAAAGTGCATTAATTAATGTTTGATAGCCGATATGCTCTTCATGCGCTTTTTTCTTTAAAAAAAGCAATACATCGTTATCTAGTCGAATTGTAGTGGACACCTTTTTTGCATCATAAAATCGTCCTCGTACAGCGTTGGAGAAATCATAGTGTTCACCTAACTCATAATCATCAAGTTCAGTTCGTTCTTTATGTGTTCTCATATTGTTTCACCTCCATAGGGTTGGCCGACCTTGCAGAAATAATACGAATAATCTCTTCACCTGAATCTGAAAAGAATAAATTCGCTACAACCAATATCTTTCTATCTTTTGTCGAACCCACCGTAACCCAGCGTTCTTCAAAATAAGAATATCGTTTATCTAACAAACAAAGTTGAAATGGATCGCTAAACACCTCTTGCGCCTCTTCAAATGAAACTCCATGCTTCTCTATATTGATAACATTTTTCTTTAAGTCCCATTCAAACTTCATTACAACACCTTTGTATTTACTTTGTAACGACAAAATATACTAAACAAAATACCGAAATGCAATGATAGAATTTTAATCATTGCAACCTGCCAAACATCATTGAGAGCCATCTCCCTCTGTCATTGCGAGCCGGAGGCGAAGCAATCCATCTTGAGTCCTGCACCACCTGGAATATAGATTGCCACGTCGCTTCGCTCCTCGCAATGACGAGGGGGTGGGTATAGATTGCCACGTCGCTTTGCTCCTCGCAATGACGAGGGGGGGGTGGGTGTGGATTGCCACGTCGCTTCGCTCCTCGCAATGACGAGGGGGTGGGTGTGGATTGCCATGTCGCTTTGCTCCTCGCAATGACGAGGGGGGTGAATCAAATTCAACCCTAGAACACAAAGGATGTCTAACAGGCATCCCTTTCACAGCACACCAAAAAAATAAAAATACTTGACAGATATCATCATGCTTTATAAATTGTTGCCGATAACCCTAAAAGTTATTCATTAAATGCAATACAACAGAGGGCTATAATTGATGCGTTTTTCTTGGTTTTCTTTCTTAATCTTTTTCAGCATTACACCTTTATTTTTAACGGGTTGTGAAAAAGATAAAGAAACTTGGCCCGCTTCAACAACCGATGCTTCCTCCTCCACTTCAGCAGGCACCCCCAATGATGATGCCGCCGCCGCAGACACCACTGAAGTCAAGTCTCTGGTTGTCACTGCTGTTGACCCCTATATCTCTGAAGCACAGTTTTGTATTGATACCAATCAAAATGGGGATTGTGATCAAGGCACGGATCCTTTTTCCACTGAAGACACAGAAAACCCGGGGCAATACACTTTCCAAGACTATATTCCAACATCCGATCTAAAAATTCTAACCGTGAAAGCCGGTATGCATAATGGGAAAGCCTATGCCCTTGAGTTAAAAGGTCCGGTAACCGCAAACAGTGAAACTGCTGTCATTAACCCTGCGACCACCGCCATTATCGACAATAGTCTTACCAACGCTGAATGGGTCACCATTCTCAATCAATTTTCAGATCAGTTTGGCACGGTACTTACTGAAACGGATTTAACCAAAGACCCCCTAGCCGGCCTCTATGAAAAAGATCATGCAGAGCTGTCTTCAGCCAATATTGCCAGATTGCGAATGCAAATGACCACTTATGCCATTCAACGTCTACTGCAAAGCACTCAATCGTTACGAGACCTTAATGGCACAAGCTTAATTGCCAGTGCAACCTTAGGCGATGGCGATGGTGATAGCGAGGATAAAGTCTATAACATTATGGCAAAACTGGCAGAAGCCACTAAAAAAGCGGTTGATTCAACCGCTTTCACACAATTTTTGGAGGATGCATCTTACACCAATATCCCGATAACAATTCGCCCGGCATTAACCACCAAAGACTTTAGCGCAACGGCGATGACGCTCATTGACCATATCACCGAACTGGCGTATAAACAATCAAGCAGTCACGCGGGGAATCTCACTGCCATTATCGACATTATCACCCCCGAGTTAGCGCATATTTCCAGTCGTACCACCCAAATTGCCAAGCGCTATTTTGCCGCAAATCACCAAGCTGAATTTTCTGAAGACACCAGAATCAATCGTGATGTATTATCCAGTATGAAAGACGATAGTCACATGAAAGAAGGATTAAACTGTTCTAGTGGTTTTTTTGAAATCACCACCGATAGTAAGATGCAGTGTATTGAAACCACCACCACACCATAACAAACGCCATATTTGTTCATTTATAGAGACTTTTGCATGAGTGGGACGCGAAACAAAAATATGGGAAATTTTAACCCTTTTTATTCGTGGATCCACTTCGTGCAAAGGTCTCTTATAGAAGGCCGAGCTGCTTTAAAGTCAACATCAAGGCGGCATAAGCCCGCCCCTCACTAAACTCCGGGTGCTGTATCAGCTTATGCCAATCCGCTAATGGCCAATGAATGACCTCTAAAGGCTCAGGCTCGTCACCTTGTGTTTTGCTATGACTGAGCGATTCCGCCAACACAATATGGGTTTGATGAGACATATAACTGGCGGCTAAAGTCACTGAGTCAAGCAATGTTACCAGGCCTGGTAAAAAACCTACCTCCTCCTGGCTTTCACGAATTGCCGCTTCACGCCAGCTTTCGCCCGGATCAATTTTGCCTTTAGGAAAGCCCAACTCATAACGTTCAACGCCTGCTGCGTATTCACGAATCAACACCAAACAATCCTCCATAATCGGTACAATAAGCACCGCGCCCTGTTGGGAACTGACTAATCGTTCAAACTGGACTTGTGTTTGATTGTCAAATAAGATATCCAGCCCTTCTACCTGAAAGAGCTTTGTTTTCGCCAGGGCGGTTTTTGTGAGGATGGTGGGATTTTTTTTCATAGCTCAAATCTTACGAAATTAGGTTTTAAAATGCGAGATAATTTGACTCAGATGACCGCTTCTAACATTCCTTGGCACAAGATTGATACCGTTCTGCTTGATATGGATGGTACACTGCTTGACTTACATTTTGACTATCACTTTTGGATGGAATTCATTCCCAGTGTCTATGCCAAGCAAAACAACCTTAGCTTAGAAGATGCTCTGAGCTTTATTTCCGAAAAAATACACTCGCAACAAGGCACCTTAAATTGGTACTGCTTGGACTACTGGACAGAGCAGTTACAACTGCCCATTGCCAAACTTAAACAGGAACTTAAGCATTTAATCCAAGCCCACCCGGATGTCATCACCTTTTTAAAACGCCTGCAACAGCTCAATAAACAGGTCATTATGGTGACCAATGCCCACCCTGATAGCTTAGCCATTAAGCTGGAAATGACTGAAATTGGGCACTATTTTGATCAGGTGATCTCATCGCATGACTTTGGCATCCCCAAAGAAGATGTCAACTTATGGCAAGCAATCCGCGAAAAATATCCGTTTGAGCCGGCAAATACGCTGTTGATTGATGACAACTTACACGCGCTCGCCTCAGCAAAGGCCTTCGGTATTGCCTATCCATTAGCGGCCATTCATGTCAGCCCCAAAATGGATAAAATCGACCCGGGTCATTTCCCTTATTTTAAGCTTTATTCAGAAATCATTCCGCCCATTGCATAGGGTAACGGCTATGCGGATTGATAGATCAAACATTCGCTTCAATGGCCTGATCCCAGTAGGCATTGTCTTTTAGCTGATCCACTAAAAAATCAATTAACACCCGGGCTTTTTTGGCGAGAAAACGATTTTGCGGATAAAGGGCATAGGCGTGCAACATCGGGATGTCAAAGTTCGTCATCACCGGCTTTACCGACCCTTCTGCTAACGCTTGCCAAACAATAAAGGTGGGCAACAAAACAATACCATGTCCTGACATTGCCATCTTTAACAGAAAAGTACCGTTATTAGCGATTAACCGACTGTTAACGTTCAGCTTTACCTTTTCACCTTGCGGATCAACCAATGTCCAAGCAGATGCACCGACCATACCATATTGCAACAATTGATGTTGCTGCAAGGTTTCCACTGAACCAGGTTCGCCATTTTCAGCTAAATAATCAGGACTGGCACACAACACAAATCGAATGGGGGCAATTTTTCTAGCCTGCAAGGTAGAGTCTTTCAGCTCAGTAATCCGAAAAGCCAAATCGAAGCCTTCTTCCACCATATCGACTTCACGATCAGAAAAATCTAATTGCAAGGTTAAATTTGGATGTTGCTTAGCAAAACGGTCAAATAACGGCGACAAATGTTCCAAGCCAAAAGAGAGTGGCACCGCCAAACGCAAAGTCCCCTGCAAATCCTGATCCCCTTGGCTGACCAGCTGGTTCATTTCCGTCACCCGGTTCAGCACCTCTAAAGATTGTTGATAATAGAGCCGACCCGCTTCCGTTAAACTTGACTGGCGGGTAGTCCGATTAATCAGCCGTGTTGCTAATCGACTTTCCAAATCGGCTAACCGTCGACTGACTGCCGACTTGGCCAAATGAAGCTGCTCTGCCGCTTTACCAACCCCTCCGGCCTCAACCACGCGCACAAATACTTGCATGTCCTCAAGTTGCCCCATCTACAATCTCCCCGACTTAGCGTTACTTTTCTCAAAATTAGAACAATCTTTTTAGATTTTGGCGGTTTTTTCAATGTAAAACAAGCATTATGATGTCACTCGTAATGGCTAAGTAACGAGAGGCAGCAAAATGAAAACGAAAGAAGTCACCCTTATTACCCAAGGGTTACCAACATCTGATGGGGCGGGGGTTAAATTAACACGCTATATCGGCACACCACAACTCAAAGCACTTGACCCTTTTTTGATGTTAGATTTTTTTGAGTCCGACAACCCGGATGACTATATTGCCGGCTTCCCTGCGCATCCGCACCGAGGATTTGAAACCGTCACCTATTTATTAAATGGCCGTATGCGACACCAAGACAACCAAGGTAACGAAGGCGTGGTGCAACCGGGTGGCGTACAATGGATGACAGCCGGAAAAGGGGTTATTCACTCAGAAATGCCGGAACAAGAAAAAGGGTTACTGCAAGGCTTCCAACTTTGGATAAACCTGCCCGGCCATGCCAAAATGTCCGAGCCATTCTATCAGGATTTTTTACCCGAATCCTTGCCTGTGGAACAACAACCAAATGGGTCGAAAATCCGTGTCATTACCGGGACAACGGCACAAGGCACTGAAGGCCCTGTCAAAACACCTTATGTCAATGCGGTCTATTTTGATGTCCATTTAGCTGCGCACAGCGACTTTAATCAGCCTCTCAATGACGAAAGCCAAGGATTTATTTTTGTCATTCAAGGCAGTCTCACCATCGGCAATCAAGGCAAAATCGTTAAAGAACGTCAGCTTGCGGTTTTATCAAAAGGGACGTCACTCAACTTGCATAGCGAGGAAAACAGTCGCTTTTTACTCATTGCAGGGAACCCAATTAATGAACCCATTGCCCGCAGTGGTCCCTTTGTTATGAACACACAACAACAGCTCAAGGAAGCATTTGACGACTATCGTAACAACCGATTTTAGCCTCAAAAATGACCAGGCCTGGCGATTCTTAGGGTAAAATAACGGCTATTTGATAATCCCCAAACAAGGTCATTTGCCACTTTGAATAGCCACCAACAAAACGCCATCGCCATCCGCATCCCCGCCCTGTTGGTGCATTTTGTGATCCGACAAAACCAATTCCAAATAGGCGTGGGTAAGCTTTTTGCCTGGTTGGCGCTACTTTTGGTTGGCCTATCGGCCGCCATTGTCTTTGTTAGATATGGCTTTCACTCAGGATCTATTGCCCTTCAAGAAACCATTCTATATATCCATGCCATCTTCTTTATGATGGGCATGGCTTACACGCTGCAACAAGATGGCCATGTTCGTGTTGACGTGTCTTACAGTCGTTTATCTGCCAAACGTAAAGCGATGATTGATCTCTTTGGCAGCATCGTCTTTGCGCTCCCCTCAATGATTTTTATCCTCTGGATTGGCTGGGATTATGTCCATGACAGTTGGGCCATTCAGGAAGCATCAGCCGAAGCGGGCGGTCTGCCATTTTTATATTTACTAAAAAGCTTTATGTTAATCATGGCCGGGTTAATGCTTTTGCAGATTCTTGCCATGATCAGCCTAGCCTTCTGTCAAATCTTCTATCCGCAAAACCCTAAAGTCATTGCACTGGTCGCCAGCCAACAGCATCAACGTGAGGAACCCTTTTAATGGAATGGCTTGCCCTATTGTTGTTTGCCATGGTCTTCATTGCATTGATGATTGGCTTTCCGGTTGCCTTAACCCTCGCCGGGATGTCGTTATTGTTTGCCTTAGCCAGTGACCAATTCGGCTGGTTTGACATGGCTTTTTTAAACAGCATCCCCAACCGACTCTTTAGCATTATGACCAACCCCACCTTAATGGCGGTGCCGTTATTTGTGTTTATGGGTATCCTATTAGAAAAATCCAAACTGGCCGAACAACTGCTCACCACCTTGGATGAAGTCATGCGAGGCTTTCGCGGGGGGCTGGGGTTCTCTGTCATCTTAGTGGGAACCTTACTCGCAGCCAGCACCGGCATTGTTGGCGCCACGGTGGTAACCATGGGATTATTGGCACTGCCCACTATGCTTAAACAAGGTTATTGCCCAAAACTGGCCACCGGCACCATTTGCGCAGCCGGAACGCTCGGGCAAATCATCCCCCCTTCAATCATTCTCATTTTACTAGGCGATGTTCTGTCCTCCGCTTATCAACAAGCGCAACTGAATCAAGGCATCTTCTCTCCGGAAACACTCTCCGTTGGCGATCTCTTTATCGGTGCACTCTTTCCCGGGATGTTATTGGTGGTCGGGTATATGACCTATGTATTTGCGATGGCGCTATTCAAACCGGAAACGGTTCCAGCCGCCAACAACATCGCTTCAACACCCGGTCTTTTAGGCAGAATCCTACAAAGCCTCCTGCCACCATTGGCCTTAATTTTATTGGTTCTCGGCTCCATTTTAGGTGGCTTTGCCACACCAACCGAAGCCGCCTCTTTAGGGGCTTTAGGGGCTATTTTTTTAGCCGCCTTTCGCCAGAGGTTGAGCCTAACCATTTTGCAGGAGGTCATGCAAGGCACACTGAAAATCACCAGCATGATTTTTTTGATTTTTATCGGTGCGGCTTTCTTTTCACTGACGTTCCGAGGACTTGGCGGCGATGATCTTATCCACCAATTTCTAACCGACTTACCCGGCGGGGTTTTTACCGCTGTCTTTTTGGTGATGTTGGTGTTATTTATTATGGGCTTCTTTCTCGATTTTATTGAAATCACCTATATCATTGTGCCCGTTGTCGCACCGGTATTATTGATGATGGGCGTTGACCCGATTTGGCTCGGCATTATGATTGCCATTAACCTACAAACCGCCTTTTTAACGCCGCCTTTTGGCTTCGCCCTGTTTTATTTAAAAGGCGTTGCGCCCAACAGCATATCGACTCTAACCATCTACAAAGGGGTTTTACCTTTTATCCTGATTCAACTATTTGTGTTAATCTTATTAGCAATATGGCCACAAATTGCAACCTGGCTACCCGCTATCATATAAATTTTATTAAAAACCCCTGAAAAGCCCTGAAAATTGGGCTATTATGTAAAGAATATTGGTTAAATCATTAAAAAATACGGTATGAATCTAACCCAGAAATCATCGACATTGACACCGACCACCCAACAAGCGCTTAACATTATTAACCGCTTTGAACAAGGCGTGATGATTTTAAACGCAAATGCCGAACCCATTTTAATTAACCGCTCGCTTCAAGGACTTTATCCTAATGTTGCCGAGCCGAGCCAAATCTACCCATCTCTCACCCTTTTTACCCAAAAACATCAAGCACAGCGTTTTAATCTTCAGGCCTGGTTAAAATCGCTCTCCATTGGTCAAGCCGCGCATCAAGCTTCTCTTTGGTTAAAAACCCCGATGCAGACCACCACACTACCAATGCGCCTCCAAGCCGATTGGATTGAATTAGATGAGCAACCACACCTGTTGCTGATTATCAGTAACCAAAGTTTAACCCTTGAAGCCAAAGCCCATTGTCAGTTAATGGAAGCCAGTGGTTCCGGCCAATTCATTACCAACCCACAAGGCAAAATCACCCAGCCCAATAGCCATTTTTGTCAATTAACGGGTATGAGCCAACAAACCCTAGCCAATCTCAATTATATTGACTGGTTAAAACAACAAGTGAGCTTTGCACTGCCTTTCGATCAAGTCATGCAAACGCTACTTAAACAGCAATTCTGGACAGGTGAAGTCCGTCTTCACGCCACCCAGCCGGCAAAGACAGCCATACTCAGTCTCTCAATGATTTTGGATGCCGCCCAGAATATTGAACACTTTGTCGGTGTCTTGCAAGACAAAAGTGAACTGCATTCTGCTAAAGAACAAATCCAACAACTCAGCTATTACGACCAACTTACCGGCCTTCCCAACCAAAACTTTCTACAAGAATCACTTGACCAAGTGCTGGTCACCGCTGAAGCCGCGCAGCAATATTATGCATTGCTATTTATCAACTTAGATGAATTTAAAACCATCGACGACACTTTTGGCCGCCAAGTCGGTGATGAATTGCTTGCCAAGGTTGCCATAAAATGCAAAACCCAACTCCCTGAAAGTGCCTTGCTTGCTCGCTTAAATGGGGGCAGTTTTGGCATTATGTATCCCAGCGCCGGTCAAGATGAAATCGATGCTAAACAGCAAATCCAAGACTATGCTGAAACCTTAATTGATATTATTGGTGACCGCTACAAGCTTCAGCAACACTCGATACATACTTCTGCCAGCATTGGTATTTGTCCGTTTTCACCGCAAAGCAAAGTCAAATTTGACAGTGAACAACTGATGCGCTATGCCAATATGGCCATGGTGCAAGCACAAAAACAAGGGGGCAATCAACCCTATATTTTTGAAGACACCTTGATTCAAAAAGCCCGCCGCCGATTAGAATTAATTGAGGCGCTCAACCACTCAGAGCTTGACGAAGAATTTCAACTCTACTTTCAAGCCCAGGTAAATGATACCCAACAAATTGTTTCTGCAGAAACCCTCATCCGTTGGGTACACCCGGTATTAGGGCCTATCCCGCCGGACAAATTTATTCCGGTAGCCGAAGAGGGACGGCAAATCATTAAAATCGGTCTATGGATTCTCCACAAAGCCTTCATTCAAGCCAAGGCCTGGAATAGCCATTTTGAACCCATTCGAATCTCAATCAATGTTAGCCCCGTACAATTTCACGAACAAAGTTTTATTGAAATGGTGATCGGCCTGATTAAATTTACCCAAGTTGATCCCCATCTCATTACTTTAGAACTGACCGAAGGGGTCTTAATCAAAAACGCCCCCATTGCACTTCAAAAAATCCAACACCTCATCAGCCTGGGATTTGAAATTTCGATTGATGACTTTGGCACCGGCTACTCCTCATTAAGTTATTTACAAAAACTGCCCATCCATGAATTAAAAATCGATAAATGCTTTATTCAGCATATTCCGGGTCAAGATGAAGATGAAGCCTTGGTTAAAACCATTCTGCAACTAGCCGACTCAAAACATCTCAAAATCGTTGCCGAAGGGGTTGAAACCTCACAACAAGCACAGTTTCTCAAACAACAAAATCTCGACATCATCCAACAAGGCTATTATTACAGCCGTCCAATGCCCGCCAGTGAATTTGAAAAGAAACTCAAACCCCTGGCCAAAACG
>PEWX01000071.1:0-393 GCA_002779995.1 Piscirickettsiaceae bacterium CG07_land_8_20_14_0_80_44_28 | reverse complement strand
CCGGGCAACTCCCGGGCCAGAAACTCGGTCATATGGAGCACATCAAAGGGGAGGTCGCCGAACTACCTGGAATAGTAAGTCTTAAAGGTGCTGTATCCTTCAGGGCAACTGAAAAGCACGGTCTTTGCCCCTGAGGCGGTGATCACCTCAATATTAACTCACCAATTTGGGCACAAGCGACTCCAGAATCCTTTGATACGCGGCGTTGATCTCCAGGTCGGATCTCGCCAGGAGACCATTGAGGTCTCCCCTGTCTCCCGAGACCACCATTTCCCCGTCAATGGGTATCCGGCCCAGGAAGGGAACCCCCATCTCGGCGGCCATCAGCTCGCCGCCGCCGGTCCCGAACATGGGCACGGTCTCACCGCAGCGGGGGCAGACAAGGCCGCTCAT
>PEWX01000038.1 GCA_002779995.1 Piscirickettsiaceae bacterium CG07_land_8_20_14_0_80_44_28 | reverse complement strand
TCGCATTGAGCCGGACCGGAAACTCCAGCTGCCTGAAGATCCAGAAACGGCCGCAGCCGAATTTCTGACCCTGCTGGGAAAGCATGGGCTGGTGGAGTTTCTGCCGGATGATGCCTTCATCGACCTGCCGCCGGAGGACATTTTTGACAAGGAGGATGACCTATGTGCGGGCAAGTAGGCATCATCTTCGGTCAAAAACGACGCCGCATTGCCGAGCGGGAATATCTGAATGAGGTCTTTATCCGCATGCTGCTGTGCAGTGAGGAGCGCGGTCCACACGCCAGCGGAATGGCATGGCTTCGGACCGACGGCGACTTCCGGCTTTTCAAGCGTCCCATCCGGGCACACCGGCTGGTCAGGGAATCGACCTTTCACGAGCTGATGGCCGAGATGGACAACCAGACCACCATCCTCATGGGGCACACCCGCTGGCGGACCCGGGGCAGTGAAGCCAACAGTCGCAATAACCATCCGATCCGTTCCGGCATCATCATCGGCACCCATAACGGCACCATCTACAACGCGAACTATCTGTTCCGCAGGCTCGGCCTGCCGCGCTATGCCGAGGTGGATAGCGAGCTGCTTTTCAGGCTGGCCGACCGCTTCGCTCCCGACGGAACCATCCACGGCAGAGGCTTCCGCAAAGCACTGCGCCTGTGTCGGGGCCAAATGAGCGCCGTGTTGGCCTCAATGCTCGATCCCGGGACCATTACCGTACTCAAGGGAAACAAGCCGCTGTCGCTGCGTTACAGCCGCAAACACCGGGCGGTGCTCTATGCCTCGGAACCGGAATATATAGAAGCCGCTCTGGATGATCTGCGTGGCTGGCGGGAGCTGGAAATACCGCCGCTTACCATGCTGACCATCCGCCATGAAGCTCTCAAGGAGTGGCAGAGCCGTCCCTTTAAATTTGTCTGTCAGGAAAGAAAAGGAACCTTACCCGAAGGAGTGAAAGCATGAAAAATAACGATAACCACCTCCGGCTCTTTGTTTACGGAACCCTGAAAAAGGGATTTTGGAACTTTGATCGGTTTTGCACCCGGGCCATCAGTATCGAACCCGCCACCACATGGGGCAGGCTCTACAATCTGCCCGCCGGATTCCCGGCATTGGAAGTCCCGGAGAGCAGCATACTGGCCACCGGCACCAACGATCCGCTGGCCGATACCCGAACACAAAACACCATCGAGCTGCCAGAAAATGCCATGAACCGCCCGGAAGGCGACTGGGATTTGGTCCACGGGGAGCTGATGACCTTCGCAAATCCCGCTTTCGACCTGCCGCCCATCGATCGGCTGGAGTCATTCGATCCGAATGGAAGAAGCATGTATCAGCGGGTTCTGGTGGCGGCTGAGTGCCAAGATCAACTTCTCTCTTGCTGGACATACCACGGTCTCTCCCATATTCTCCGAGGCAGTGTACACCTTTGCGAGGGGCACTGGGACGGCAAGAAATTCGGCTAAACTCGGTTAAATCCGGAAAGAAAACTTGATTTTTCCATTTCATCTGTATATATTTAACCCTGTTTAACCTAATGTAGCCGGATTGTGCCCCTATGGGATGTGGTCCGGTTAAACAACTTGACGAGCCGTTTGGACGGCCCTCAAAAGAATGATGGAGTCGAAAATGGAAGACAGATGGCTATCCGTAGATGAAATTGGAGACTATCTCGGGATCAAGCGAGATACCGTCTATAAGTGGATAAGCGAGAAAGGCATGCCCGCCCATAAAATCGGCCGCCTCTGGAAATTCAAGAAAGACGATGTGGATACTTGGGTTCGTGACGGAAAAGCAAGAGATTCCAAAGAGGGTGAAAATCAGTGAAGCACTCTTCTGGAATACTTGATAACAAATCTCTGGGAAATGTTGTTTCCGAGCTCAAAGAAAATATCGCAGCCGGATGCACTCTTTCTGTGGTTTCCGCTCTATTTTCTCTTTATGCGTATGATGAGCTGAAAAGGGAGCTTTCTAAAATCAACAATTTTCGACTCCTTGTGCCAAGCCTCAATGATGAAGAGAGTTTTCTCAATAATCTGCACGGAAATAACTTGGACCGCCGCCTCCGAAATCGACTTGATGTTGCTCGCATCGCCCGGGAGTGCTCGGAGTGGCTGAAACAGAAATGTGAAGTCCGCCAGTTGCCATCATCGGTTCACCAGAATCTTATTCATCTGGCTCATGCCAATAACGGTGAACACCTTGCTATTGTGGGTAGTTCGTCTTTCACCACCGACGGTTTGGGTATTGTTCCATCAGAAGCCCATCACATGAATACTTGCTTCCGCAGTTCTGACGAAGCTCATTCACTAATCAAGTGGTTTGATGAGCTGTGGGATTCGGGAAGAAAAAGTGACGACTTTGGGGACATTTTGCAAGAAGCCCTCGCTCTCATCTACTCAGACAAGACTCCTCAGCAAATCTACTTCCTGACGCTCTTCAATATCTTCAGAGATTTTATTGGTGAACTGGATGAAGATAAAATCATTAAAACCCAGACTGGAATTAAGAGCACACAGGTCTGGCAGAAGCTTTACAAATTTCAGCGGGATGGCGTTCTTGGGGCCATCGATAAAATTGAACGCTACAATGGCTGCATCATTGCAGACAGCGTGGGGCTGGGTAAGACCTTCGAGGCACTGGCAATCATTAAATACTATGAACTGCGCAATGATAGAGTTCTGGTTTTATGCCCTAAAAAGCTGCGGGAAAACTGGACGCTTTATACGGTAAATGACAAACGAAACATCATGGCCTCGGACAGGTTCAATTACGATGTATTGAATCACACCGATCTAACGCGATTGCGTGGCATGTCCGGGGAGATCAATCTGGAAACCCTGAATTGGGGTAACTACGACCTGATCGTCATCGATGAGTCGCACAACTTTAGAAACAATCCGGCCCGCAAGGATGATTCTCTGACCCGTTACGCCAAACTGATGAATGACATCATCAAGGCAGGCGTAAAAACAAAAGTGCTCATGCTTTCTGCGACTCCTGTAAACAACAGGATGAACGACCTGAAGAACCAAGTGGCGTTTATTGTTGAAGATAAAGATGAGGCTCTAAAGTCAAATGGAATTGTCAGCATTGAGCAGACACTTAAAATGGCTCAAATGCGTTTTAACGCTTGGTTGACTCTGGATGGAAGCCAAAGGACCACAGAATCGCTGCTGGAGACCCTGAACTTTGATTATTTCAAACTCTTAGACCTCCTGACGATTGCACGTTCCAGAAAGCATATCGAAAAATATTATGATATGTCCGAAATCGGGAAATTTCCAGAGAGGCTCAGACCCGTCAATATCAAAACGGACATCGATACAGAGGGACGCTTTCCGGCACTTGAAAACATCAATAGAGACATACGGCTGCTTAACCTGAGCGCCTATGCTCCTTTGAAATATGTTCTGCCGCACAAGGCTGAAGAATACAGCCGCAAGTATGACCGGAAGGTTGCCGGGGGCTCCGTCTTTAGGCAGGTTGACCGTGAGCAGAGTTTGATTCATCTGATGCGGGTTAACCTGTTCAAACGCATGGAAAGCTCCATCAACTCCTTTACCATGACGCTGGAGAAACTTCTTGGCGAAGTGAACGGCCTGATCCAGAAAATTGCAGCCCATGACAACAACGCAGCTGTCGAAGAGTTTGATATC
>PEWX01000109.1:943-4145 GCA_002779995.1 Piscirickettsiaceae bacterium CG07_land_8_20_14_0_80_44_28 | reverse complement strand
CACCCCAATGCCATTAGCCATGTCGATGGGTGCTGGTTCGTCTGCTAAACCTTTTATTATGCCGACGGTTGAAAACATTAACGGTCAAGCAATTGTGCTACATGTTGACCATAAAGATAAGCGTGATCCAAAACAGTGGAAAGGTTTCAAATTTGGGGTGCCATTTGAATACTCCATGCATAATTTCCTATTGCGTTACTACGTCGCAGAGCACGGACTAGATCCTGATGTCGATATCCAAATTCGGGTTGTACCACCGCCAGAAATGGTGGCTAACTTGCGTGCGGGTAACCTAGATGGTTATTTGTCTCCAGACCCATTCAACCAACGTGCTGTTTGGGAAAAAGTGGGCTTTATTCACATGCTCACCAAAGATATTTGGGAAGGCCATCCTTGCTGTGCATTCGCGTGTAGTAAGGAATTCGCGGTTCAAAACCCGAACACCTATGGCGCATTGCTCAGATCCATTATTGATGCGACCGAGTACTCTGCTAAAGCTGAAAATCGTAAAGAAATTTCGGCCGCCATTGCGCCTAAGAACTATTTAAATCAGCCCGTTGCTGTCATTGAACAGGTACTGACAGGTCGTTATGCAGATGGTTTAGGCGGCGTGCAAAATGTACCCAGTCGCATCGATTTTGATCCTTTCCCGTGGCACTCTATGGGCGTATGGATCCTAACGCAGATGAAACGCTGGGGCTATATTGAAGGCCATATCGACTATCACAAGATTGCCGAAGAAGTTTACTTGGCAGCCGAAACCGGTCAGGTCATGAAAGAGTTAGGGTATACGCCTCCAGATAAAACCTATAAAAACTATTTCATCATGGGTAAAGAGTTTGATTACAACAAACCCGAAGACTATCTTGCCAGCTTTAAGATCAAGCGCTAAGCCAGCAGCATAAGGAGTTGTGAATGTTAAACTCGCTACCACTTAGGTCAGCACTGCTTTCAGTGGTGCTGTTAATTGTTTTGTTGGGATCTTGGGAATTAATGAACCAGGCTCCAACAGACACGAAGCCCTTGACCGAGTATGAAATGTTGATGGGTGGCGCTTCTCAAGAAGCGCGCGTTCCTCCGCCATCCGCCGTTATCGAACTGGCGATTGAGGAATTGAGCAACCCTTTTTATGATGCTGGCCCCAATGATAAAGGGATCGGTATTCAATTGGGATATTCCATTTATCGAGTCTTGGTTGGCTTCTTTTTCGCCGCATTGATTGCGATTCCAGTTGGTTTTTTGATTGGGATGTCGCCGTTAATGTATAACGCACTGAACCCCTATATCCAAGTGCTAAGACCGATTTCCCCCTTGGCATGGATGCCGCTAGCGTTATTTATTATTAAAGATTCTGAAGCCTCAGCCATCTTTGTTATTTTTATTTGCTCCATTTGGCCCATGCTGTTGAATACCGCATTTGGGGTTTCTAATGTTCGCAAAGACTGGATTAATGTCGCGAAAACTCATGAACTGAGCCCGATTAAAACGGCTCTACTGGTGATTTTGCCTGCAGCAGCTCCGACCATTTTAACGGGCATGCGAATTTCAATTGGCATTGCCTGGTTGGTAATCGTTGCCGCAGAAATGCTGGTGGGCGGAACAGGGATTGGTTATTACGTTTGGAATGAGTGGAATAATCTTGATCTTGCCAGCGTCATCTTTTCAATCCTGATGATTGGGTTAGTGGGCATGTTGTTGGATATGTTCTTGGCCTATGCCGCTCTGTTAGTTGAATATAAAGAATAGGATCGTGCATGACATCAAAATTTCTTGAAGTACAAGGGTTAGCAAAGCGTTATCCAGGACAGGGTAAATCAGCAGAACCTGTTACCATTTTTGAAAACGCCAATTTCAATATTGAAAAAGGAGAATTTGTTTGTGTAATCGGTCACTCGGGCTGTGGAAAATCAACCATTTTAAATATTTTAGCGGGCTTGGATCATGCCTCAGACGGCCTTGTGTTGATGAATGGACGCGAGATTTCCGGCCCTAGCCTAGATCGCGGCGTGATCTTTCAAAATTACAGTCTATTGCCCTGGCGTACGGCCTTGCAAAATATCACCTTTGCGGTACAAGCCAGATGGCCGAAATGGCGCAAAGATGAAGTATTGGCGCACAGTCAAAAATACTTAGAACTGGTGGGTCTCAAAGAAGCTCTGCATCATAAACCCTCACAACTGTCGGGCGGAATGCGTCAACGAGTGAGCATTGCTAGAGCCTTTGCAACTCAGCCACAACTGCTGTTAATGGATGAACCCTTTGGCGCGCTGGATGCCTTGACGCGTGGCGTGATACAAGAAGAGCTCATTAAAATCTGGAGTGAAGATAAACAGACCGTTTTTATGATCACCCACGATGTTGATGAAGCGATTTTATTGTCTGACCGAATTTTGCTGATGACCAACGGGCCTAAAGCACGTATTGCCGAGTCAGTGAAAATTCCGATTCCAAGGCCACGCACTCGTACCGGCATTATTCATCACCCCAATTATTATAAAACCCGCAATCATTTGGTGGATTTTTTAGTGAATCGCTCAAAAGACTTATCGGGCGAAAATCACGACGGTGAAGCTGGTCGCCACCCGCAAGTGGTGACATTTGACGAATCAAGCGATTAAGATAATCAAGGAGAAAACAATGACAAAAATTGAAATGACTGAAGCCATTATCTTGGCTAAAAATGCCCAGAATATTGGCTGGTGCGACATTGCAACGGCCACTGGTTTAAGTGAAGTCTATACGACCTCCGCCTGCTTAGGCATGAACCATCTGAATGCAGAACCCGCAGCAAAACTCTGTGCATTTTTGGGGTTGGATACCTCCGTTGAATCCGCGTTAAAAGCCTTCCCACATAAATCATGGGATCAGCTCGTGCCCACTGATCCATTGATTTATCGCCTATATGAAATTGTCGGTGTTTATGGGCCAACCATGAAAGAATTGATCCATGAAAAATTTGGCGACGGAATTATGAGCGCCATCGATTTCACCATGGACATTGACAAAGAAAAGAACCCCGCAGGGGATCGGGTTGTCATCACTATGAACGGTAAGTTCTTAGCTTACAAAGCCTGGTAAGCCCCGTCAGCATTCAATGTACTAAGCTTCCAAATCCTAAAACACCCAGATACCGTGTTTGATTTATAAAATCAAGCACGAATCTCATATTCTCGATCAAACGGTTGCCGCTTTTCAATACAGC
>PEWX01000109.1:0-717 GCA_002779995.1 Piscirickettsiaceae bacterium CG07_land_8_20_14_0_80_44_28 | reverse complement strand
ATCGGCCTTTACCCACTTTTTTAGACGTTTATCCAACTGCTTAATTTGTTGTGTAAACTCTGCAAGCTGCTGGGCTTGTATCTGTTTGAGCTCTTCATCCATGTGGCTGTTCATCTGGTTTTGTAGCTGAAGCTTTTGCTGCTCCAGTAGGTGTTTAAACCCTAGCCACTGTTGAAGACGAGCCACTAAATCGCGGCTTGGTTGCCATAATTTAGGTGACTGGGTTTTGCAAAAATCAGCAATGACTTTGGCGTCTTCAGGATCGGTCTTGACCCGCTTTAGTTGCGCTTGCGCATAGTATTTAATCTGTGCAGGATTAATGATACTGACATGGATGTCTTTCTCATAAAGGAATATCGCCAAAGGCATTGAATAATTGCCTGTGGCTTCCATGGCCACGTGTCGCTCTTCAAAGGGCGCGATCCATTTTAAAAAAGCTTTAAAGCCTTTTTCATCGTTATCAAAACGCTTTGTGCCTGTTTGTCCGTCAATGCTTGCATCAAAATAGTGTTTTCCAATATCTACACCAATGAAATAGGTCATTTTCAATTCCTCATCAGTTGTGTAAAATCTATATTGCTTAGTAGGTGCACTATGAACGACTAACCTTATATACAGGCTTGGTTTAACCAGCCTAAGATACCGTACAGTTTATAGTGCGTGGGGAAGTGGTCTTAATCTGGGCATCAGGCTTATTAACCTTGGCCTGGTCACAAG
>PEWX01000003.1:358-4006 GCA_002779995.1 Piscirickettsiaceae bacterium CG07_land_8_20_14_0_80_44_28 | reverse complement strand
GTCCCTGAAAATCATGCGGGATTGTTTTTGTAGTGTTTCAATGCTTCTTTCAGTTTTTGGTGTATTTTTTCTCGCAATTCTGGCGGCTGGCGTACTTCGGCGTGTTCGCCGTATTTGAGAATGTCTTGAACCAGTTCGTTGTCTTGGTTGTAGGGGATTTGTAGTTGGTAGCTTTGGTCGGGTTGCCATGTTCCAATTTGCTGTGGGTGCCAATTTTCATTTTGAACCCAACGGGCGATATAGGGCGAAAATTTAATCACGGCGGTTTTATTGGCTTGACCGGCATAAATGCCGTAGGCCGTTTGATAATGTTCGTTAAGGGTTTTCGGGTCGATTTCTTTTGCAGGCAATGGATGCAGTTGAATCTCGGTAATGGCTTCCAGTGAGAAGCTTCTGAGCGCATTTCTGAGGTGACAGTAGGCGTCCACTATCCAGTTGTCTTTGTAGCGAATGAGTTGTTGTGGCGATAGGGTTCTTTGGGTATGTTGGTCGGTGTGGCGATTCCAAAAATGGATGTGGACTTGTTTGTTTTCAGCGAGTGCTTGCACCAGGGTTTCAAACACGAGATCGGGAACGGCTCTTTCGGCAATTTCGATGAGTTTGACTTTACGGGTGAGTGGGTTGTTGTGCGGGTTGGTTTCTTGGGTGAGGAGTTCGTTAATGCGGTGTTGGAAAGGTTCGAGTTGGTGTTTGAGGCCACTGGCGGAGAGTTGCTGAATGATTTGGTTGAGGGCAAACAGCGATTCGATTTCTTTTTTGTCGAACCAGTAGCCTTGTAGTTCGATGGGATGTTGCCAGCTTTTATCACAATAAACCTGGTTATTAGAGATAAACCAGGGGGCATTGTGTTGAGCTTTGAGTTGTTCGAGGTCTCTTCTGATTGTTTTTTCGGAACAATTAAATTGTTGAGTCAAACTGGTGAGCGCAATGGGAAGATGCGTTGCTTTGAGCAATCGTATTAATGCTGTGTGGCGATGTAATTTGTCCATCCAACCCCCCTAAGTTGCTGATTGAGCAATTAATATAACATAATACCTTCTATTAACTAGCAAAAAAGTGGGTGTTAGGAACCCGCTCCAAAACGGCCAGGCCTGGCCGTTTTGGGGCGTTTTTGGGTTAGTCTGATGGTTTTTGTAGGGTTTCGATGGTTAGGTTGTGGTTGGTGTAGATACATAAATCGGCGGCGATATTCAATGCTTTTTCGACTAGGTCTTTTGCAGCTAGGTCGGTATTTTCCATTAACGCTTGCGCGGCCGCATGTGCATAACTGCCGCCAGAGCCGATTGAAATAAAATCATGCGCGGGTTCAATGACATCGCCCGTACCGGAAATCAGTAGCATATTGTCTTCATCAGCAACGAGCATCATCGCTTCTAACTTGCGCAAGGCGCGGTCGGTGCGCCAGTCTTTGGCCATTTCGACGGCGGCGCGCATCAATTGACCGTTGTGGGATTGGAGTTTGCCTTCAAAGCGTTCAAACAGGGTGAAGGCATCGGCGGTGGCGCCGGCGAATCCGGCGAGGATTTTGCCGCTATATAGCCGCCGCACTTTGCGGGCGTTGCCTTTCATCACCACATGACCTAGTGTGACTTGGCCGTCGCCGCCGATCACCATTTCGCCGTTTCGTTTTGCACAAAGGATGGTGGTTCCGTGAAAGGTTGTTTCGCTCATAAAAAACTCTCTTGTTAGTTCGGTTAATGTTGTTTTTGAGTTGGGTTAGGGTTCGCGGCGCTTTTTGGCTCGGGGATGCGCTGCATCATAAACCTTGGCAAGATGTTGCAAATCCAGCTTGGTATAAATTTGGGTGGTGGAGATATTGGCATGTCCGAGCATCTCTTGCACTGCCCTTAAATCACCGCTAGATTCTAACACATGGGTGGCGCAGGCGTGCCGTAATCTATGGGGCGACATTTTGGTGGGCAAGCCCGCTTGCAGAGTTCTTTGGTCGAGATGTTGTTGAATGCTGCGAATGCCTAACCGCCGCCCGGTGCGGCTAATAAAAACTGCCGTTTCTTGCGGATGAGCGTGTTCATTGCGAATGGCGAGCCAGTTGAGGATGGCTTGTTTGGCTGGATTGCCAACCGGGGCTTGACGCATTTTTTTGCCTTTGCCCAGCACGCGCACCCAGCCTGATTGCAAGCCATCTAATCCGGGGGACAAATCTAGCGAGGCCAGTTCGGCAACCCGAAGCCCGGCTGAGTAGAGTAATTCAAAAATGGCTTGATCGCGAATATCTTGCCAAGTGTTTAGGGGTTGCTCTAACAGTTGTTGAGTGAGGTCAACATCTAAACTCTTTGGCAGCGGTTTGGGTTGTTTGGGGGCTTTAATGCTTTTAGCGGGGTTGTGGGTCACATGATTTTGTTGAATGAGAAAGTCATAAAAGCTGCGAAAGGTGGATAATTGTCGCGCCAGGGTGCGTGCTGAAATGCCTTGTTGCATACGACTGTTCACAAACGCTTGCATCACCTCAAAATGAATGGCTTGCCATTGGTTAAACTCGGTTAAATCTGACCAGGCCTTGTCATTTTTATCGGCATTAGGGTTTATATAGCCTTGATAAAAATCGAGTAATGCGGCCAAATCCCTTTGATAGTTTTGTTGGGTGTGCGGCGATTTATTGGCGCGCTGTAGGTGTTGCATAAATTGGGTAAAGGCGTTCAAAATTTTCTCTATTTCTTTGCTGTTTCTTTGCTGTTAAGTCGTTTGTGACCGGCTCGGCCTATGCGTTTTGGCGATTACGTCAGTTGGGCAATCGTTTAGATGCGGCTTAAAACAGTCGTTGTAACCGAGCGCTGATCATTTGCCCCATGACTTTTAAAAAGTAGGTACCCAGTTCCGGATTAAAGCGATCGGTGGTGGCGCCTAATGCCAGTGCGCCCGAAACCGATTGGATGCCCAAAGGAATCACACAGACCGATTGCATGGGCTTGTCGGTTTGAAACAAGCCTTTTTGCCATTGCGCTTCCAATAGCCCACATCGTGGTTTAGCCACCTCCAAAGTGGCTTTTAAACTGTTCGACCAGGCGGCTGTCAAACCAAGCTGGGTAATGCCTTTTAAGGGCAAATCAGGCAGATCCCATGAGATCAGCGAAATGGCTTCCACATTAAAAGTGGTTTGCATCACATGATAGATAACGTCCACGGCAGCTTGATCGCTGTCTGCCGCTAATAAGGCTTCGCAAAATTGATACACTTTGTGAAGCAGTATGCCATTTTCCCCCGCAATGTCTTTTAAGGTTTCGACTTCCACTTTTAGGTGATCACGCTGTTCGCGTAGTTGATACACTTGGCGTTCTAGCAATGAAATTTCTTTGCCCGTTTTGGGGTGCGGAATACTTAAGTCATTGAGTAAATTGGGGAAGACATGAAAAAACTCACGGTTGCGATTTAAAAACTCGGCGACATCTTCGGCATGAATATCATTTAATAAACTGGACATTATTTCGGCACCCCACGTGATATTTCGCCATCAAAGACCTGTACCGCCGGCCCGGTCATCCACACAGGGCTGGTGGCATTGCCATCCCATTCAATCAATAAATCGCCGCCGGGCAAACTCACGGTGACCGCATCATCCACTTCTCCGAGGCGTCTCAACACCACCATCGCCGCACAAGCCCCCGTGCCACAGGCGAGTGTTTCAGCTGC
>PEWX01000003.1:0-346 GCA_002779995.1 Piscirickettsiaceae bacterium CG07_land_8_20_14_0_80_44_28 | reverse complement strand
CCCCGTGCCACAGGCGAGTGTTTCAGCTGCGCCTCTTTCATAAACGCGTAATTTGATTTGGTGGCGATTAACAGGTTCGGCAAAGCCGACATTCACTCTTTCGGGAAACAGCGGATGGGATTCAATTTGCTGACCCAATTGCGCCACGGGCGCGGTTGCGAGATCGGTCACGCGCATCACCGCATGAGGGTTGCCCATCGAAACCGCGCCAATTTGATAGCGCTCCCCCGCGACTTCTAATTCATATTGATCGGATTCAACCGGCACATCAAAGGGTAATGCTTGGGGCAGGAAATTGGGTGCGCCCATATTGACTCTGACCCAGCCTTGATCAGTCAGGCTTAAT
>PEWX01000040.1 GCA_002779995.1 Piscirickettsiaceae bacterium CG07_land_8_20_14_0_80_44_28 | reverse complement strand
TGGCCTGGTTACAAAGTCTCTCTATCCTTTTACTAAGCGTCCCTAGTAAATTCTCCACTTCTGGAGAACACTTTCAACATATAAGGCCTGGTTGAATGAACATGATGTGCCGTTGTTCAAGTGTTGGCGGGAGCGTTTAGGCATGACACAAGTCGAATTGGCACTGACCTCGGGTGTGCAACACCCCGCGATTGCGCGGATTGAATCCAATATTGATTACACACCACGCAAAACCACACTTGAAAAGCTCGCCAAAGCCATGCGCATTAAGCTCGATCAGTTGTTAGTGGAGTGAAAATCAGCCGGATGTGCACTTATTATCCGAAATTAGGTTGGTTAAAGTATCTTCTGCTTGAAAAAATAGATTTAGGTTCGGGTAAACGTGCGCTTATCACCGATGGCGTTTATGTATCCAAGTATCAGATAACGATTCCTCACGCCTTATCTGGGGCGGTGTTATGAATCAAACCTATCGAAAACAGGTTGGACTTTTGTTGGATGTGTTGCCTGATGTGGCCAAATAAACCTGTTTTGCGATGCACGGTGGAACGGCAATTAATTTGTTTGTACGAAACATGCCGCGTCTGTCTGTTGATATCGACTTAACTTATCTTGAAATCGCTGGCCGAAATGAAACACTTGCGGCTATTAATGCCGCGCTACTGCGAATTAAAGCGAGAATAGAAACGGTTCGCCCATCGGTGCGGATTGAGCATAAGGCAGAAGTAACCAAATTTTTATTGTGATTGTATATATGCTATCATTTGTTTATGAGAAAAATTGTAATTGATACCAGTGTCATCATCAGCGCGTTGATTGGCGAGCAAGGCCCAAGCCGAGGGTTGCTGAGAAAGTGCCTAGAGCAACAACTCAAGCCTTTGATGAGTAACACCTTATTTACAGAGTATGAAGATGTTTGCTTTCGAGAGAATATCCAAATGCTCTGTCCATTGACAGAAGCCGAAACAAGGCGTCTTTTAAACGCGTTTTACTCGACTTCGCAATGGGTGTCTATACATTATATTTGGCGCCCAAATTTAAAAGATGAGGGCGATAATTTTCTGGTCGAACTCGCTGTTGCAGGTAATGCCAAATACATTGTGACCAATAACGTAAAAGATTTTAGCCATGCGCAACTGCGTTTTGATTCCTTTTCAGTCATCACGCCAGAACGAGCAATAAAGGAGGGCATATGGGAACGCTAACCATTCGTTTACCCGATGAACAACACAGCCGACTCAAAGATTTGGCGGCACATAAACACCAAAGCCTAAATAAGCTTTTTGAAGAAATTTCAACCCGTATGATTGTTGAATTCGATACCGAAACACGTTTTAAAACGCTGACGGCACAAGGCGATTTGAAAGAAGGCTTGGCTTTACTGGATAAGTTAGATGCACATTTTAAAACTAATACTGAAACCAAGTAAGTTATGACTTGGCGAATTTATTGATGTTTTCTCGTTCCCACGTTGAACGTGGGAACGATTTTAAGCGCGGGAATTGGTGCATCAAAACATCGAAGTGGAAATAATACCCGCTTGGCAATTCTTATTGAGACCTTTCTTCGCGTCTGACGCGTGCAAAGCTCTCCAAAAAAATCATCTGGGAAATAAAAATGAAACCCGTTGACCATTACAACGGCAAAACGTTTTATTTAGTTGTTGAAACCAAAGGCTATGACACGGAAACGGCAATTCCTGATCCTGAAAAAATCAAAATCGCAGCCGCTAAACGCTTTTTTGAAACGTTAAAAGCTCAAGAAAGCGGTATTGAAGTGCACTACAAAACCAAAATAAATAACCAACAATTAGTCAATTTATTGGCTGAAATGAATGTGCCGTCACAGTAAAAAATCTGCAAGATGTTAAACCAGTCAAAAGCCAGACAAGGCAGAAGAGAAGGAACACAATGGAATTAGAACAAACGCCAGATAATCGATTGTCGGTGGTGTTGATTGCGCTGTTAAAAGGCGTGGTGTATCGCGATGATCAGCAAGCGGTTTGGCAGGATTTGCTGAAATTGCAAACGGCGACAAGAGATTATGTGACAATGCTGGGCTTAGAACTCAAGCTGTTTGAGGAAGACGGTTATGCTTGGCTAGCGCAACTTAAACCTGTAGACGAAAATTCACCAGGCCTGCCTAAACTGGTGACGCGGCGACCCTTATCCTATGCGGTCAGTTTATTGCTGGCATTGCTGCGCAAGCGGTTATTGGCGTTTGATACCATGGGAAATGACACCCGATTGGTGTTGAGCTTTGAAGAAATTCAGCAAGATATGCAGTCATTTTTACCGATGGGCAGTAATGAAGCTAAGTTAATCGACCAACTGCAAACCCATATTAATAAGGTGGTGGAGCTGGGTTTTTTGAAAAAACTGAAACCCGCTTTTGAAGGCGCGCCACAAAGTTATGAAGTGCGACGCATTATCGCGGGCTTTATCGACAGTCAATGGCTGGATCAACTGCAAGCGCGCCTGGCGGAATATCAAGCTTATGCCGAGGATAATCATTGATGAATGCTTTTCAAGATACGTTATTAGACTTTGCCGAAGACAATGCACTGGCCGGCTTCCGCTTGCATCGGTTGGAGGTGTTTAATTGGGGGACATTTGATAATAAAGTTTTCACCCTCAATCTCAATGGACAAAATTCTCTTCTGACCGGTGACATTGGCTCGGGGAAATCCACTTTGGTGGATGCAGTCACCACGTTACTGGTGCCCGCACATCGTATCGCCTACAATAAAGCCGCAGGAGCCGATGCCAAAGAGCGTTCTTTGCGGTCTTATGTGATGGGGTATTTTCGTTCAACGCGCGGCGAGTTTGGCGCGAAACAAGAGGCTTTGCGTGATGCGAATGCCTATTCGGTCATCCTAGGGGTGTTTTACAACGAAGGCTATGATCAATGGGTAACCCTTGCTCAGGTATTTTGGCTGAAAGAAGGCCAAAACCAACCCGACAAGTTTTTTGTGGTCGCCGACAAAGCGCTGAGCATTGTCAACGATTTTTCCCATTTTGGTAAAGACATGACCGCCCTGCGCAAGCGTTTACGTGATAATCCATTGGTTGAATTGTTTAAAACATACAAAGACTATGCAGCAGGTTTCCGCAAACGCTTTGGCTTAAAGAACGAGCAGGCGCTTGAGCTGTTTCATCAAACGGTGTCCATGAAGCAGGTCGGAAATCTCACCGATTTTGTACGCGAGCATATGCTGGAAGAAAGTCAGTCGGCGCAGAAGGTAGAAGCGCTGATTCGCCATTTTGATGACTTGAATCAAGCCCACCAACTGGTGTTAAAAGCCAAGCAACAAGTTAATTTATTGGGGTCGATGGTGGCTGAAGGCAAGCGTTATAACGACCTGCAAACCACACAATCGCACCAGGAAGCAATGCGCGAGGCTTTGGAAGGCTTTTTTGCCGAGCAAAAAATTGCGCTTTTGCAAAAACGTGAGCAGAGTTTACAGACCGATTTAACCCGCGCGCAAGCGCAAGTTGAACAGTTGCAACGCCAAAAACAAGATCAACAAGCACAACGTGATGAGCTTAAACAAGCCATCAGTGACCAAGGGGGAGACCGCTTAGCCGCTTTGCAAAAAGCCATTACCGACGCGCAAACCCACAAACAAAAATGCCAGAACAAATCTAAAGCCTATCAAGCACTGCTCACACAAGTCAATGTGCCGATGCCAACCGATACGGTGGCGTTTGCACACACTCGCCAAAACCTTGATACTCTCACGGAACGCACTGAGCAGCAGCAAATCGAACAGGAAGACCAGCTTAAAGAGTTGGAATTTGATTTTCGTCGCCAGCGTTTGGTTCATGAGGCGCTGGACGCACAAATCCAGTCTTTAAAACACCGAAAAAACAATATTGATGAGGCGCAGATTCAGATCCGCCAAGCCTTGTGTCAGGCGCTGGATCTCGATGAAACGGAAATGCCATTTGTCGGAGAATTACTCCAGGTACGTGAAGAAGACCAGGCCTGGGAGGGCGCAATTGAGCGGATTTTACACAATTTTGCCTTGTCGCTATTGGTGCCGGATCGGCATTATGCGGCTGTGTCAGAATGGGTAGAACGCACGCGCTTAACAGGGCGTTTGGTTTACTATCGCGTCAAACAGGCTGAAAAATCACCAGGCCTGGTCAATTTGCACCCCCAATCACTGGTGCGCAAAGTCTCGGTAAAGCCGGACAGTGAATTTTACGATTATCTGCAAGGGCAATTGGCCAAGCGGTTTGATTACGCCTGTTGCGAATCGCTGCAGCATTTTCGCCGTGAAAAACTGGCGGTGACCCTGCAAGGACAGATCAAATCGGGCAATCAACGCCATGAAAAAGATGATCGCCGTGCCCTGAATGATCGACGCTTTTATGTATTGGGCTGGTCTAACCGCGATAAAATTTTAGCGCTGGAAGCACAAGCCGCCGAGTTACAACAAGACCTGGCGAATCAAGCTGCGCAAATAGCCGCATTAACTCAGCAGATTACCCAACTGAAAGATCAACTCACTGCTCTGGCAAAACTGAGCCTTTATCAGGACTATGAAGAACTCAACTGGGCACATTGGGTCAGTGAACTGGGCAGGTTAATCGCAGAAAAAGCCGAATTGGAAGCCAGCCATGATCAGCTAACCTTATTGCAACATCAGTTGGAAGCCCTAGAAAAAGACATTCGTCACACCGATGAAAGTTTAAATCAACGCTATGGCGAACAGGGGGAATTGAAATCTAAATTAGACGCCTTAGCAAACGACTTAACACGGACACAGGATAGTTTAAAACAGCAACTTGAAAGTGGCTGTTTTAAGGAGATACATCGTCAAGCCTTAACCAAGGCGCAAACCGACTGGCAGTTGCAGGCGCAACGGGTGGAAAGTATCGAACCGCGACAAAGCGAGATGCGGGGAAAAATTCAAGCAGAAATCAACAATCTCAGAGGCAAACTTGATCGGTTACAAACCAATTTAGTGCGGCAAATTAATGATTTTTGTCACGCGTATCCGGCGGAAACCAAGGATTTTTCCAAAGATCTAGCAGGCCTGGCAGAATTTGAAGCCTTTTATAATCAGTTATTGTCCGACGATTTACCGCGTTTTGAGGCGCGTTTTAAAGAGCAGCTTAATCAAAATACCATTAACCAAATTTCGCATTTTAAAGTGCAGCTCAAACAAGCTCAGCTGGAAATCAAAGAGCGCATCGAGACCATTAATCGATCGCTGGCAGACATCGATTATACGCAAGGCCGCTTTATTCGTTTAGAAGTGTTGCCCAATCCCGACCCGGAAATCAAAGACTTTTATCAAGAATTGGAAGCTTGCACCGAAAATACCCTCACCGGGTCGCAAGACGAACAATACAGCGAGGCCAAGTTTTTGCAGGTAAAAGCCTTGATTGATCGCTTTTGCGGACGTGAAGGGTTGGTGGATTTAGACAAACGCTGGACGGCCAAAGTCACAGATGTGCGCAATTTTTTTCAGTTTTCCGCATCCGAACGTTACCGAGAAGACGACACCGAGCATGAACACTATAGCGATTCGGCCGGTAAATCCGGGGGGCAAAAAGAAAAACTGGCTTATACGATCTTAGCCGCCAGCTTGGCTTATCAGTTTGGGCTTGAGTGGGGCGAAGTGAAATCGCGCTCTTTCCGTTTTGTGGTGATTGATGAAGCCTTTGGGCGCGGTTCAGACGATTCGGCTCGCTTTGGCTTAAAGTTGTTTAAACAATTAAATTTACAATTGCTCATCGTCACCCCCAAACAGAAAATTCACGTGATTGAACCTTTTGTCGCCAATGTGGGCTTTGTCACCAATCGCGAGGGGCGTGAGTCGCAACTGCGCAACCTGACGATTGAACAGCACCTTGAACAAAAATCGAAATTTCTCGGCTCTTCGCCGAGTTCTCCGTTTCAATCGTTAAAAGGCCACATTCGTGACGCCGCTAAGTGAGATTAAAGCCAAACTCGCCAAACGCTGGTTAACCCATTACCTTCCCGATAGCTTAGCGACTGAATCTGCTTTTTTTCCGTTGCGTATCGGCCTAAAACCACCGACGGATAAACAGCTTTTACAAGACTTTGAAGCCGTGAAACGCTGGGTACAAAGCTATGCTCAGCTTGAAAAGTCGCCTTTTGAGATTGAATGGCAAAGCAAACGCACCAGTTTGGGTAAAAACGATTTTCCGCAAGCGATTCGATTCCAAACGATCCATAACCTTGCCGGCTTTATCAACAAAACCGCTGAGTTAGCGCTTTACCAAACCTTATCGAATCAACTGATTGACACCTTCCCGCCTCTCAAACCTTTTTGCCAGAAACACCCTGCTAAAGTACTGAAATATCACCCCGCCTGGCCATGTTTACGCTCCTTTATACAGTGGCGCTTGGCCAACCCAAATCCACAGATTTATTTGCGTCAAGTGCCGATTGCTGACTTTGACAGTAAGTTTTTAGAGGGACATAAAGCCATATTGGCGGAGTGTTTGGATATAATTCTACCCGTTGAGCACATTCGCTCGGAGTTTAGCGGTGTTAAACAGTTTTGTGCGCGTTATGGGTTTTTAGATCAAGCCGAACAATTGCAAGCGCGTTTATTGGATCGGCAACAAACATTGCAAGGCTTTAAAACCTTTAGCGCGCCCTTTAGCGAGTGGCAAAGCTTTCAGCCACAAGCCTTTGGCATTCAGCGGGTGTTTATTACCGAAAATAAGGTGAACTTTCTTGCCTTTCCAGAGCTTGCAAACGCTTTGGTGTTATTTGGCAAAGGCTTCGGCTTTGAGCATTGGAAGCAGCTGACATGGTTAAAGGATTTGCCGATTTATTATTGGGGCGACATTGATACCCACGGTTTTGCCATCTTAAATCAATTTCGCCAGGCCTGGCCAAATACTCAAAGCCTACTGATGGATGAAGCAACGTTATTGGCTCATCAAGCTTTATGGGGAGTCGAACCGCAACCGACCCAAGCCCGTTTATCCCATTTGGCTGCTGAAGAACAAAGGCTCTATCAAGCCTTACAGCAGAATGATTTAGGCCCGAACATTCGGCTCGAACAAGAGCGCATTGCCTTTACTTGGCTAGTCGAACAATTAAAAGAGACCTTTACGCAAGATGGGTGCACGAGTAAAAATGGTTAAAAACCGCCTGTTTTTCGTTGAAAACCTTGCCAATAGCTTGCGCTTTTCGCCTTAATCAGTCGATTTTTTTATCATTTTGCCCAGGCCTGGGCAAAATTTGCGCTAGATTGGCCAGTAGCCACCGGTCGCACCGATAATAAATTCAAGGGTGCCCAGCATTAGGTTGAGCGCGATTAAAGGGCGCATCTGAGTGTTCATGATTTGCCCTGCTTCCGCCAATTCATATTGGGCAATGCGGATTTTGAATTTTGCAAAGGGTCCAAAAAACAACCAGGCAAAAATGACAATCATCAACCAGCCAATGCCACTCATCACTTTTAGGTATAGAGGCGTTTGTTCCAATCCGCCAAAGTCTTGCATAATCAGCCAATAACCGCTCACAACGATCAAGCTGATAAACAACCAAACCCACCCGAAAAAACGGCGAAAGACAGCTTGCCATAATTGAACCCTTTCGTTTGGCTCCATGTTCATCGCGCAAGGTCGCAGTACCCGATAGGCAAAGAAAATACCCCCCACCCACATCATGGCGGCGATGGCATGAAGGGAAATTGCAATTTGGCTTTCAACTGACATAAACTTCCTTTTTTGAATTGAGCGATGAGACATGATAAACCTTTGGTGATTTAACCCTAAAACGCCCATAAAATCAATTTTGTTAAACGAATAGCACTTTTTTTGCGCCATGATTAGATCTTTTTAATTGAATATATCCGCTTAAGCGGATATACTGTTTTCAAAATTAACGCCTTGGAAATAATTATGTTTGAACAACTCGGAAACTGGTTCGCTTACGACCTATTGGAATTAACCATCAATTCACAAACCGGAGATGCGGTGCAGTTTTTTGTGATGGATACCACCAAAATCTTTGTGATGCTGGTTGCGATTATTTATATCATGGGTTTGTTGCGTGCTTTTGTTTCTACCGAGCGCATTCGCGAGGTGGTGGCCGGCAAGCCTAAGTGGATGGGACGTTCATTGGCGATCAGTTTAGGCTCGGTGACGCCTTTTTGTTCTTGTTCTTCCGTGCCGTTATTTATTGGCTTTGTTGAGGCACGGATTCCCTTAGGAATCACCTTTGCCTTTTTAATTGCCAGCCCGATGATTAATGAAGTGGCCGTTGTGTTGCTGATTGGTATTTTGGGATGGGAAATTGCATTATTGTATGTGCTTGCCGGCGTCGTGGTGGCTTATGTCGGCTCGGTTATCATTGAATGGTTTAAACCGGAACGCTGGGTAGAGTCTTATGTATGGGGCATCAAAATGCGTCATCAACAAGAGCAGCAAGCTCAAGTTGGCGGCTTAAAGGGACGTCACGAATTTGCCTGGAATGAGGTGAAAGTGATCGTAAAACGCATTTGGCATTGGGTGATTATCGGTATCGGTTTAGGCGCAATCTTCCACGGTTATGTGCCTGAAGCTTGGGTGAGCACTTATTTAGCGGATGCCACCAGCTGGTGGAGTGTGCCGGCAGCGGTGGCTTTAGGGGTGCCTTTATATTCAAATGCAACCGGCGTCATTCCGGTGATCGAGGCCATGCTGGGTAAAGGTGTCCCTATTGGCACGAGTTTGGCGTTAATGATGAGTATTGCTGCGCTGTCGTTACCGGAACTACTCATTCTACGCAAAGTGATTCGCTGGCCTGCGTTAATAGTGTTTGTTGGGGTATTAGCGGTTGCGTTTATTTTAGTGGGATATCTGTTTAATTTTTTATATGCATAAACAAAAGGAAGCGTAAAAATGAAAAATAATTTAATGGTGCGTTTGATGACACTGTTTATTTTGCTGGGAATGGGTTTGGCACATTTTAGTGGCCAAGTTGATTTATTATCGGCTTACTGGCTGTGGTTGGCCATCATGCCGGCATTGATGGGGTTTCAAGCGACTTTTACCGGGTTTTGCCCAGCGGGAATGATTGGCAAATTATCAAAATCCGGTGAATGTTGTCCCGGGGGGAGTTGCGGAACCAACAAAACAGCAGCTCCGGAAAAAGCCACCGCGAAAGCGTCCGACAAGGCTTGCTGTGCAGGGTCAGCAGAAGACTTAACAACCAAACAAGCTACCAGTTGTTGCGGATCGGATTCTAAAGAGAATGCCTCCACGGCTTCGAGCTGTTGCGATTCTCAAAAGGAAACTGAAAAAACCGATTGTTGTAGCGGTTCAACCGATGGATTGGAGATCAAAGTATTGGGGACAGGCTGTGCCAATTGCAAGAACACGGTGAAAGCCATTCAAACAACAGCAGATGAATTGGCGATCAAAGTGAATGTAATTAAAATTGAAGACATTGCCGAAATTGCCGCCTATGGCATCATGACAACCCCTTCAGTCGTCATCAATGAGGAAGTCGTTCACTCAGGAGGCATTCCATCGAAAAAGGTCATTACCGAGTGGTTATCGGCTTAATTTAAAGGAACCCCCTATGAATGCTCTTTGGCTTGCCGGCAGTTTGTTTGTGGTGACCCTAACGTTGGTCATTTGGCAACCAAGGGGTTTAAAAATTGGCGTTTCAGCGGTCATGGGTGCCATAGTTGCCGTACTGCTAGGCATCGTTTCTTTAAACGATGTTTGGCAGGTGACACATATTGTTTGGGATGCAACCTTGGCGTTTATCGGCATTATTTTGATTTCAATGGTGCTTGATGAACTGGGTTTCTTTGAATGGGCAGCGATTCACATGGGGCATTTGGCCGCTGGCAACGGTCATTTAATGTTTATTTATACGATTCTACTGGGGGCAGTGGTCGCGGCCTTTTTCGCCAATGATGGCGCTGCATTGATTCTAACCCCCATCATTCTCGCCAAAATGCGGTTACTGCAACTCAACTTTAAAGCTTTAATTGCATTTGTGGTGGCGGCCGGCTTTATTAGCGATGCAGCCAGCATGCCTTTAATTTTTTCAAATCTTACCAATATTGTAACGGCTCACTACTTTGACTTAGGCTTTTGGGATTATACCTTAACGATGTGGTGGCCTAATTTAGCGGCTATCTTGACCAGCACAGCCTTATTATGGCTATTGTTTCGAAAAGACATTCCTTCAAAAGTGGATTCAAGCCACCTTAAGCCGGCTGCCGATGCCATTCGCAATCGTCCGATGTTTTACTATAGCCTCTTCATTTTGGCAACGGTGTTTATCGGCATTGCGATTGGCGATGCTTATAATTTACCGGTCAGTCTATTTGCTTTAAGTGGCGCAGCACTGTTATTGATATTGGGGCATCATTATCAAGTGGTCAAAGTTGGCATGATGCTTAAAATGGCGCCCTGGCAAATTGTTTGGTTCAGTATTGGCTTGTATGTTGTGGTTTGGGGTCTGAAAAATGCAGGACTGACCGACCTATTGGCTGAAACCTTAATTGCCTTAGCGAATTATGGTCATGTTGCACAGGTGGTGGGTACAGGCTTCATTGCTGCGATTTTAAGTGCCTTAATGAATAATATGCCCACCATTATGGTAATGGATATTGCCGCAGAGCAAGCCGGCCAACAAGCACTTGCTTATGCGAATGTGATCGGCAGTAACCTGGGGCCCAAAATGACCCCTTGGGGCTCTTTGGCAACGCTATTATGGTTACATGTATTAATGCAAAAAGGGGTCACCATCGGTTGGGGGCAGTATATGAAAGTTGGATTATTGATCACCCCGCCGGTTCTTGTGATCAGTTTACTCACCTTGGCATGGATTCTTTAGGAGACCCTGATGGCGACTCAATGGAGACCCAAACAGATCGTAACGGTTTTTTTGATGATGTTTACGTTGTTTGCGTGTAGCGAAATTTTAGCAGCGACACCCTCCCAAGACTGGATGAATTATGGGGAATCGATGGTGCCATCAGGCGAGCAAAAAGTCACCTTTATTGAATTAGGCGCTGATAAATGTTTTTCTTGTCGCATGATGCAACCCATCCTAAACAATCTGCAAACGCGCTACCCAAAAGATTTAAAAGTGGTTTTCATTAATGTTTGGCAGGAAAACGGCGACATTGCCGGTAAAAAGTACGCTATTCGCGTGATTCCCACACAGATTTTTTACAATGCGCAAGGCGAAGAAATTTTTCGTCATGAAGGCTTCTTTGCAGAAAACCAAATTGAAGCCCTACTCAAAAAACATCGAGTCTCACAATGATTTTAGACTTCTTAACAACCCTCTCCAATGCGCTTGCCGCAGCGCCTCATTGGGCATTAATCGCCGCATTTTTTTGGGGTGTCATCAGTGTCGTATTTTCTCCTTGTCATTTAGCCAGTATCCCTTTGGTCATGAGTTTTGTCGGCACACAAAGTAACGGCAATGCCCGTCGCGCTTTCTGGCTTTCCACATTATTTGCATTGGGTATTTTAATCATTATTGCCTTACTGGGATTCATTACCAGTGGTTTAGGGCGTATGCTAGGCGATGTAGGGTCTTGGGCAGATTGGGGCGCCGCATTTATTTTTATCTTGGCAGGATTGCTGTTTTTAGAGTGGATTCGTCTACCGAATTTTTCAAATGCTGTTTTCAAACACACAAAACCGACCGGCTATTGGGCTGCCCTCAGTTTAGGCATGTTATTTGGCACCCTCTTAGGCCCTTGTGCGTTTGGCTTTATGATGCCGGTTTTAGCCTTGTCACTGAGTGTCGCTTCGCAGGACTTTGGCTTTGCTATTTCATTGATGCTGCTTTATGGTTTAGGCCATTCCGCGCCCATTATGGCTCTGGGCACCTCGACTGCAAAAATACAGAAAGTCCTCAATACCCTGCCCAATGATCGATTATTGCACCGACTTAAACAAGGGTTGGGTTGGCTAATGATTGCCATTGGCATTTGGTGGCTTTTTAAAACGTTTTAATCACGCTGAAACGATTGCAACATAGAATAAACGAGCAACAAAATTGTAACAAAAGGAAATTTTTTATGCCCCATCAACACAATCATTCTCATGCCCCTGCCAGCTACAATCGGGCATTTGCTCTGGGGATATTGCTGAATATTGGCTTTGTGATCATTGAATTTGGCTATGGCATGGCAGCCGATTCATTAGCCTTGATTGCCGATGCCGGGCATAATTTAAGCGATGTTTTTAGTCTTTTATTGGCTTGGGGCGCGGCTGCCTTGACCACCATTTCTGCGACCGATCAACGTACTTATGGCTATCGTAAAGCCACCGTTTTAGCGGCGCTAATCAGTGCATTTGTATTGCTTTTAGCCTTAGCCGGCATCGCTTGGGAAGCGATTGAACGTTTAGCGGATCCTCAGCCCATTGAAGGGCTGACCATGATCGTGGTCGCCGCCATTGGCGTTGTCATCAATACCGCCACTGCTTTATTGTTCTTAAAAGGTCAAAAACAAGACTTAAATATTCGCGGCGCTTTTTTGCACATGGCTGCCGATGCTGCGGTATCCTTGGGCGTTGTCATAGCAGGCCTGGCTATTTTTTGGGGTAATTGGCTGTGGCTTGACCCGGCAATCAGTTTGGTCATTGTCGTTGTGGTCTTTATGAGCACTTGGAGCTTATTACGAGACTCTTTAAACTACGCAATGGACGGTGTCCCTCATCATATCAGTACGCCACAAGTCAGACGTTATTTAGAAAACTTGCCCGATGTAAAAGCGATTCATGATTTACACATTTGGCCGCTGAGCACAACCAATATAGCAATGAGCGTGCATCTAGTGATAGACGGCGATCAAATCAATAATCAACTACTGAGTGATATTCAATCTTATTGTCATGACAACTTCGGCATTGATCACGCAACCATTCAGGTTGAAAATACCCTGTCAGACAATCATTGCCAACTCAATAATCAAGGCCATCATCCCTAAACAGCAAAGGTCTCATCATCAAACTCAATTGAGTCAATAAATCAAGGAGAAGTCTCATGTTAACTTATCAAGTAAACGCTAACTGAATTGACCATCACCATAGTGAAGCCAGTTGTAAAGAAGCAACATTAGTCATTGATTCGGATCTAAATGGCAATCAACAAGCTTTCAACCCTGCCGAATTATTATTAGCCTCACTGGCCGCTTGTATTCTAAAAAACATTGAGCGAATTGCGCCAATATTAAAATTTGAATTTGATTCGATTGCAATAGATATTAAGGGGGCACGTCAGGAGAGTCCGCCAAAGATGCAAAAAATAGATTATATTGTTCGCATAGAGACTCAAGAATCGGACAAGCGGCTAGCGTTATTACAGACCAATATTGAAAAATATGGCACTATTTACAATACCCTTAAAAAAAGTACCGAACTAACGGGACGCATAGAAAGGTGCTAAATCAGTCTATCAATCCGGTGCTATCCGATCAACGAAGAAATCAACGTAACGATTCAATATACGCCTTAGCATTATCGCCCCGTAAATTTTCGGCCATCCCCGTTAAACCATCGGTCAGGTATTTGGCATCAATGCTATGCGAACGTAAGTAAACCATCGCGATGGCCGCCCGATCTTTGTGCGGGCAGGCCGTTACCACAATTTTCGTTTTATCAATTTCGTCCATACGATTGGGTAATTTATTAAGCGGAATATTGATTGATGGGTTAATATGCCAAGCAGCATATTCTTCCTCAAAGCGAATATCTATTAACTGTGCCTTGCCTTCTTTCAGTTTTTGAATCAAGGTTTTGCTGTCAATTTTCATGTCTTTACGGGTTTCATAACTAAAATCCGTAATAAAGGATTCTAAACGATTCATTGCTTGATCTTGAGCCAAACAATGCGTTGACACTGTCAATACACCCACTAGCAGCCTGTCGGACTTCGCTACCACCAGCAAATCAAATCCGACAACATTGAAACGGTGATGCTCGAAATTAACGGAAATAACTCGTTTT
>PEWX01000111.1:436-13968 GCA_002779995.1 Piscirickettsiaceae bacterium CG07_land_8_20_14_0_80_44_28 | reverse complement strand
CTTATCGCTCATGAATTTTTCACTTTCTCGGGGATTTTAAATACCTAGCGAGTTTAACATTTTACGGTCGGAAAGTCCGACAAGCTGCTAGCGGGGTCTTGCTTTGAATGCAACAACCTTGTAATCAGGATTTTTTCATCTAAAACTTTGTAATAAATTATATGGCTTTGATAGGCTAGCCGACGATAGGTTGGCATCACACTTGAAAAGCCTTGCCCTAACTCTGGATACATTTGTAGATGCTCAAATTGTTCCTGAATGCCCTGAAAATAGTAATCTGTTTGATCAATCCCGAACTGTTCAACACTGTAAACATAAATATCTTCAATATCTAAAGCCGCCTACTCAGATATTTCATACTTCATTACTTTGTACACGGATCATTGCTTTTTGTTTGATATCTGCCATAGATAAACAACTGGGTGTATTTGCTTTTGGATCAGATAAAATGGATTGAAGCTCTACAACCGCCTTTTGTCTTTCACGCTCTTCTTCAATAAGCCTTACAACATAATCTCCAAACTGTTCAAGATGTCCATCTAAGGACTTATTAACATAATTGCTAATATGATCAGGTAATTCAATTGTATGTGAGTGCATAGTTTTCTCCATCCTTAATCAACCCAAGCCTAAATTTTAACACTACCCAAAATCATCAACAACTTATTAGCCAGCCACTGTGTTCAGACTGAACCAGTCTGTCACTTTGTATCTTTAGCAATATTCTAATAAAAATGTGACGGGTGAATATGGGGACTTTGGGCGTCCCCTTTTTAATTGGCTTTGCGATATGTTTTTTAGAAGGGTTTTACTTCAACGAGGATTAATATCACGATGGTCAAGAGCAATGGGATTTCATTGGCCCAACGATAGTAAAGTCCGCTGTGATCCAAATGACCTTGTTGCATTTCCTGCATGCGACGCTTGCTCCAAAAGTGGTAAACCAATAGCAACACCACAAAGGTGATTTTGGCATGTAACCAGCCCATGCCTTCAGCAACGGGAAAGTATGCCAACCAAAGCCAAATGCCCGTTCCAACCGCCAGCATCATCATAATGGTCATAAATTTATAGAGCTTTTGCGCCATAATCGCAAGGCGTGTGACCTGCTCCCCTGCGGCTTGCCCTTCGACATAATGGACAAAAATTCTCGGTAAATAAAAGATGCCGGCCATCCAGGACATCACAAATAAAATATGGAAAGTTTTTAACCACAACACTTTAGATTTTCTCCAATCTGAGTTTAAGAATCTGTATGATACAGGTTCTTTTATTTCAAAACAGGACTTTAAGATGAAAATTGAAACAAACAAGGTTGGACAGATTCATTACGCTCTAACTGATGCAGACGGCAATCTAATCGACGCTTCTAACGAAAACCCATTGGCGTATTTACATGGTCATTCCAACTTAATTCCAGGGTTGGAAAAGCAATTAGAAGGAAAAAAAGTGGGCGATAAATTTACCGCATCGATTGCCCCTGAAGAAGGTTATGGTGAAATTGAAGCCCATTTGATTCAAGAAGGAGTGCCTAAGTCGATGTTTCAAGGGGTCGAAAATTTAGAAGTGGGAATGCGTTTTGAAGCACAGTCTGAGCAAGGGGTTCATTCGGTTGAAATTACCGAAGTGGGCGATGAAACCGTGACCGTTGATGGCAACCATCCGCTAGCGGGTAAAACCTTAAATTTCGAAATTGAAGTGATGGACATTCGTGATGCCACTGAAGAAGAATTGACACATGGTCATGCACACGGTGATGGCGGCCACCACCACTAAGCCCTTCCTTTTATACTTCAAATTAGCGCTCGTTTTGCTGTTGTGAAACGAGCCTAATTTAAAAACGCCGCCTCTTTGCTTAAAGCGAATCAATCACATAATCTTCATAATCCAGACCGTCTTGGTCAAGCACCACAGGAATGGCTAATAGCCCAATATTGGCAGCTTGAACTGAAGTCGATTGACCCGAAATCAGCGGATGCCACTCAGGTAACGGATCGCCACGGTAAAGTACGCGATAGGCACAAGTTTCCGGTAGCCAATCAAACTCAGCCACCCGCTCTAGTGTCAGGGCAACACAGCTAGGAACATTCACAGAACGATTTTCATAATCGGAACAAGCCGCCGTGCTCAAGTCAGAGTAACGACAAACCACTCGCGTATAAACAATTTCATCCGTCTCTTCATCTTGAAGCTTGGTTAAGCAACATAACCCGCAACCATCACACAGCCGTTCCCACTCGTTCGGAGTCATCTCAGCTAAAGATTTTGTTTCCCAAAAAGGACGCTTGTTCTTGTTAGAGAACGCTTCCATAATTAATTCCTTATTCCCTTCACAAAATGGACAAATGGATCTTGCCAAGCGGCTAACGGTCGTTGACCCGCATCGGATAAAAAACGAACACCCTGAGTGGGCTGGCAAACCCACTCAAAAGTTTGCCCTTGCCATTCAAAACGCAAAGCATACGCATGTAAATAGCCTCGGTCTTCTTCTTTTGCACTATCCGAATTCGCATAACGCTGGTCGCCGGCAATCGGTGAACCTAAACTTTTTAAAGCCACGCGCAGCTGATGCGTTTTACCCGTAAGGGGTTTGAGCAGAAACCAACGCTCATGAGGTTGGGTATTCTGACTGATAAATTGTGTCATAGCGGGATTGGATAAGTCTTTGGTCAATTTCCAGCTCCCCCGTCTAGCCGCAACCATATCACCTTTGACCCAACCTTGTTTTTTTCTGGGTTTTTGCGTTGAGATAGCCAAGTAAATCTTTTCCACTTGATGCAGACGAAATAACCGTTCAAATTGCTGTGCGGCAGATTTCGTTAGCGCAAAAATGACCAGGCCTGAGGTCATTTTATCCAAACGATGCACTGGGTAAACTGGCTGTTGTAGCTGCTGCTGAACCAAAACGGCCAGGCCTGGTGGTTTTTGTGGGGTTGAATGGAAGTCCAAGCCATCCGGCTTTTCAACCACGACAAAATCGCTATTCTGAAAGACAATCTGAATCAAAAACTGTACTCACGCTCATAACAGCTCATAAATTGACGCCACAAAAAACTATTAATTTGTTTATTTTCAACAAGTTAAATTTAAAAAATTTGGCACACAACTTGATATAGAGGTTGTTAGATTAAAAACAACGTTCAATAATCGTCAATAATTTGACATTTAAAGAACTTCACCGCTTGAACCATTAGGAGTCACGATTATGACAACCGAATTCAAATCACCCCAGCAGATTAATCATTGCATTTCATACATAGACCATCGGCTAGAAAAAACCTCTTCCCAAACCTTGGCGATTGCAGAAATGATGATTGAAGACATCAAAGCACTCACCATTTCCTATCCGCTTGCACTCAAACAAAACACTCTGCGTCAGCATGCTGAAAAAGTACGAATGGCGCAAATGAAATGGGTTAATCAGCTACATGACATTATTATGGATCAAAACAATCATGATTTAAGCAATCAAATGATTCAAACCATCCAAACCTTTATGAACACGCTGAACCAGAATCAACTAAAACATTTAGAAGAAGCACCCGGAGTCAATAAAGAAACGCCAACAAAGCCAACGATTAAAACTTCTGCGCCTGCTCACGCTAAAGCAAAAACAGAACCTTGCTATCATGCTTTGCTGGAGGCAGAGGTTCGTTCAAAAAACATTCACACCACACATCATTAAAGCCCATCGAGACAACTAAAAAGCGCCCTTTATGCCAAAGCCATAACGGGCGCTTTTTAATGAATTGCCAATCAGTTTAATGCGGCCGGTTACTTCTTTTGTTTTGCTTTATTTTCTCTAGCGGCTTCTTGCTCTAGGAAGATTCGATTCAACTCCGCTTCCTGTTCAACCGGATCAGCACCCTCTTTAACAGGTTGCATCAAGTCCTCTTTGGAGACCCCTAGCGACAAGGCAATAGAACTGGCGACAAAAGTTGATGAATAGGTTCCTACCACCACCCCAATAATCAAGGCCAAAGCAAAATAATGAATCACTTCGCCACCTAACACAAATAAAGCGATTAACACTAATAAAGTCGTAAAGGACGTCATTAAAGTTCGAGCCAGCATTTGATTTACGGCAAGGTTCGTTACCGCTTCAGCAGGAGAGCCATCCCGAACCATTCTAAAGTTTTCCCGCACCCGGTCAAATACCACAATCGTATCATTTAATGAGTACCCAATGACCGCCAAAAGCGCTGCCAGAACGGTTAAGTCGAATTGCGCCTGTGTCCAAGCAAAGACGCCCAATGTAATCACCACATCATGAATCAAAGCCGATACCGCGCCCACAGAAAAACGGAATTCAAATCGCAAGGCGACATAAATCAAAACACCAATCAGCGCATAAATAAGCGCTAAAGCGCCATCTTCAGTCAGCTCATCACCGACTTGTGGCCCCACAAATTCAACTCGGCGCAATTCAAAGGGTTCAGAATGATCTGTTTTTATCAAGGTCATCACCTGATTACTGATTTGAGCAGAATTCAGTCCTTCCATTGGCGCAATTCGAATCAGCACTTCTTCTGCTGAACCGAAATTTTGCACGGTTGCCGATTCATATCCCCCTTTGACCAAAGTGTTACGCAGTCCATTCACATCCGCCGCTTGATCGTAAGCCAACTCAACAAGGGTTCCACCGGTAAAATCAATCCCAAAGTTAAGCCCTTTTATCCATAGCCCGCCGAAAGAGGCTAGGATTAAAATTATTGAAAAAAACATCGCTAACTTACGATGCCCCATAAAATTAATTTGTTTGCTTTCCATTTGATTATCCATTGTCTGACTCATTTTGATATGTCACTTAAATCGATAGCTTTTCGACGGGTTTATTGCCGTAGAGCAGATTGACAACCGCTCTGGTTCCCAGTATTGCGGTAAACATCGAGGTGATAATACCGATGGATAACGTAATGGCAAAGCCTTTAATCGGACCTGTTCCAAAGCTGAACAAGACCAATGCCGCTAATAAGGTGGTGATATTGGCATCAGCAATGGTGACAAAAGCTTTTTCATAACCGGCATGAATGGCGGTTTGAATCGAAGACAATTTTAACTCTTCTCGGATCCGCTCAAAAATCAACACATTAGCATCCACCGCCATCCCCACAGTGAGTACAATCCCCGCAATCCCCGGTAGCGTTAAAGTTGCCTGAAGCAGTGACAATATTGCGACGATCAAAACTAAGTTCAAGGTCAATGCAATATTGGCAATCATCCCCAAAGTTTTATAGCGCCAAGCCATGGCGATCAAGACCAAGATAAAGCCAACGACCACTGACATAAAGCCCTGATCAATATTATCTTGACCCAAACTTGGCCCAACGGTTCTTTCTTCAATAATTTCCATCGGTGCGGCCAAAGCCCCTGCTCTGAGCAACAATGATAAATCTTGTGCTTCTTGCGGGCTGTCTAAGCCGGTAATTTGGAAACGGTTGGCAAATTGCCCCCGGATGACAGCAGCATTAATGACATCTTTGGTGGTGGTGCGTTTCTTCACCAGCTCACCCTTCACTTCAATGGTTTCGACACGGTTTTCGATATACACCACCGCCATGCGGTTGCCGACATTTTCTTTGGTGGTGGCTAACATTTTACGACCACCCACACCATCGAGCGTTACATTGACTTCTGCCGAACCAGAATCAGAAGAGATTCCCGCTTGCGCATTGATGACATTGTCACCACTAACAATAATGCTGCGTTTTAGCAAAATAGGACGACCATCTCTGAAATGATAAAGTCGAGCGCCATTCGGCGCATAGCCTGTCTGTTCAGCACGGTAGGCATCGCCCTTTTCATCAACCAAACGAAATTCCAAAGTCGCTGTGGCGCCTAAAATTTCTTTGGCCTTAGCGGTATCTTGAACCCCGGGCAATTGCACCACGATACGGCGATCCCCTTGTTGCTGAATCACGGGTTCTGCAACCCCCAACTCATTAATTCGGTTTCTTAGGGTGGTGATATTTTGTTTAAGCGCGTAGGTTTTTGCTTCTTTTAACGTAATCGGTAATAAACGCAATACCCATGCGGCGTCATTTTCAACCGGGGTTAACGTAAATTCCCCGGGGAATTGTTTATTGAGCACCGCTTCTGCCGTTTCAGGAATGGTATCGCCCCTAAACTTAACCAAAAGGTGATCGGTATCATATTCTAAACTGAGATAACGAATTTTCGCTTCTCGAAAACTGCCTTTAATTTCATCGACATACCGTAAGTAGGTTTTCTCCACTACGGCTTCCATATCGACATCCATTAAAAAGTGAACGCCGCCTCTTAAATCCAGGCCTAAATACATTGGCTGACCCCCAACGGATCTCAGAAAATCAGGCGTTGCCGGTGCTAAATTCAGTGCCACAACCGCTTGACGCCCGAAAGTATCTTTTAAAATACTGCGTGCTTTTAGCTGATCTTCAGCAGAATGAAACCGAATCAAAAATTGATTATTGTCATAACCAATCGCTTTGGGTTCAAGTTGTGCATCCGCTAATGCTTGAGTAAGGGTTCCTTGAGTTGCATCATTGAACTGTACCGATTTTGCCGGCGAAATTTGAACGGAAGGATCATCTCCAAATAAATTAGGCGCGGCATAAATGCTCCCTAATAAAATCGCAATTAACAACAACAAATACTTCCAGGCGGGATATTGGTTGCTAATGACTTTTTGTCTTGACTCAAACATCTTTATGTTTCCTAAGCAGCTGAATTAGAGCTCTATAAAAGAAAGGGGCTAATGCCCCTTATGAAAATAATGTGCAGATTAAAACTATTCAGCAGTGCCTTTTAGGGTGCCTTTTAATGTGCCTTTAGGAAGTTCACGCGCCACATTTGCACGCTCAACTTTGACAATGACATTATCTGCGACTTCAAGATCAACAAAATTCTCATCCAATTCACGGATTTTTCCGGCCAACCCCCCATAAGTAACCACTTCTGCCCCTTTTCCCAGCGCTTCAACCAGTTTCTTATGCTCTTTCACTTTCTTTTGTTGCGGACGAATCAGTAAAAAATAAAACACCACAAATAATAAAATTAACGGTAACAGGGCTTCAAAACCACTTCCACCTGCTGCTGCGCCACCTTCTGCCATTGCATCTGAAATCAAAAAACTCATTTTTTTCTCCTTAATATTAACTGCGTTATTCTTGCATAAAAAAATTTAAAATTCTATGAGAGACTTTGCGGGTTTTGCAAACTTTTCTCAAACAGGTTGATAATGCTTATAGAGTAGGAACCACTTCCCCTCTTGCTTGATAAAACTCTGTAACAAATGCCGCTAATGAATTGGCGGCAATCGCTTCTCGCAATCCTTTCATTAGGCATTGATAGTAGTGCAAATTATGAATGGTATTCAAACGCGCGCCTTGAATTTCGCCACACTTATCCATGTGGTGTAAATAGGCACGGCTATACTTTTGACAAGTGTAACAGTCACAGTGTTTATCCAACGGTTCCAAACTGGTTTTGTGCACGGCATTGCGAATTTTCACCACCCCGCTATGGGTAAACAAAAAGCCGTTTCGGGCATTACGAGTGGGAATCACACAATCAAACATATCAATGCCCCGTCTTACGGCTTCGACAATATCTTCCGGCTTTCCAACGCCCATCATATAGCGTGGCTTATTTTGCGGAAGATGAGGCTCGGTAAAATCTAAGGTCGCCATCATTTCTGCTTTTGGCTCACCCACGGACAGTCCACCAATCGCATAGCCATCAAAACCGATTTGAGTTAAGGCTTCAGCGGATTCTTGACGTAAATCTTCATACATGCCGCCCTGAACAATGCCAAATAATGCAGCCGGATTATCACCATGTGCCTGTTTTGAACGTTCCGCCCAACGCAATGATAACCGCATTGACTCCGCCGCCACTTCATGACTGGCTGGATAAGGCGTACATTCATCAAAAATCATCACGATATCGGCGCCCAATTTACGTTGAACGTCCATTGATTCTTCCGGCCCCATAAAAATTTTAGCGCCATTCACCGGGCTGTTAAAATGCACTCCCTGTTCGGTGATCTTGCGCATTTTACCCAGGCTAAATACCTGAAAGCCGCCAGAATCGGTCAAAATGGGTCCCGGCCAATTCATAAAATCATGTAAATCGCCATGTTGTTCAATAATATCGGTGCCCGGGCGCAGCGATAGATGAAAGGTATTGCCCAAAATAATCTGCGCACCCGTAGCGGCCACCTCTTCAGGCATCATCGCTTTAACAGAGCCATAGGTACCTACCGGCATAAAAGCCGGGGTTTCAACTACGCCGCGATCAAAAATCAATCGCCCTCTGCGGGCGCGGCCATCTTGGTTGTCTAATTCAAATTCCATTCAGCGATTCCATTAAGTTTTGTTTTGGGGAAACACCAACATCGCATCGCCATAACTAAAAAACCGATACGATTGCGCTACCGCATGTTCATAGGCTGACAAAGTTCGTTTATGCCCAGCAAAGGCTGACACCAACATAATCAAGGTGGATTCGGGCAAATGAAAATTGGTTAATAACACCTCCACCACCTTGAAATCGACACCAGGGGTAATAAAAATGTCGGTTTCACCTTGATAAGGGGCTAATTCACCCGTTTTTGAAAAGCGTGCAGCACTTTCTAAACATCGCACAGAGGTGGTGCCAACTGCAATGACCCGTCCCCCTTTTTGTCGAGTCTGTTCAATGAGGGCAACGGTTTCAGGTAGCACTTCAATCACTTCTGAGTGCATTTTATGACGGGCAATATCATCCACCTGCACGGGTTTAAAGGTTCCGGCGCCCACATGCAAGGTGACAAAACCAATTTTCACACCCTTTTCAGCAATCTTTTTAAGTAAGGGCTCATCAAAGTGCAACCCGGCGGTCGGAGCTGCCACTGCGCCCGGTATTTGCGAGTAAACTGTTTGATAACGGGTTTTGTCTTCAACCGCATCTTCTCGGCTAATGTAAGGCGGTAAAGGGATATGACCATAGCGTTCAATCAAATCTAATGCGGTTAAATCAGGGCCATCTTCTTGCTGAAATTGCAATTCAAACAAAGCGCCCTCTCGGCCAATAACGACCGCTTGGAACGCTTCTGCAATCGTCAAAGCGTCTCCGGGTTTTGGGGCATTACTGGCGCGAATATGGGTCAACACGCGATTCGCATCCAATACCCTTTCAATCAACAGTTCCACTTTACCGCCGGATTGTTTTTGACCAAACAATCGCGCCGGAATCACTCGGGTGTTATTAAAAATTAAACAATCATTGGGTTGAAGATACTCAAGGATATCGGGAAAATGACAATCGGATAACCGACCATCAGCCTCCAACACCAATAATCGGCTGTCGGTTCTGGATTCAGGGGGTTTTTGAGCGATCAGCGCATCGGGCAGATTGAAATGAAAGTCTTGTCTTTGCATGCAAACAAAAAATACAGTTTAATAAAAGCGCAGATTATACCCGTAAAGTATCCTTGACACGACTAAACCACCAAAAGAATTTAAACATAGCCACCCGACAACCCTTTGCTGCACAAATTTCAGCAAGGCCTGGTTAAATTTGACCCCGAGAAGGCTACTATTCAGCGCTTTAAACAATGATTAAACATAACAAAAACAAGACGATTAAAAGTCTTCGCGTATTAACGATGTAATCCGCTAAAATAATGGGCTAGATTAAAGATTAGATTGATATAACGAATTTTTGAACAAAAGGGAACGACATGTTTCAGCTGCAACAAATTGACCCCACTTTTTACCGTAAACAGACTCGTAATGCCACACTAAAAGTGATGGCGATGTTTATTGTCATTGGCATGATTACCGCCACCACCACAGTGAAATATCTTAGCCCTTATAACAGTAATATGATTTTTTTAAATTTATTCGGTGCGGCTATCGGCTTGGTGATTACGGCTTTGATTGTGAATGTTTTTTTTAAAGATAAGCCTTGGATGACAGAAGCGATTTATGGTTGGCGCTTAAAACGCAATTTATTGCACATTACCAATGTGATTGACACGATTAAAGCAAAGGCAGATGAAAATGACGTTGAGGCGCTGAAAATTCTGCGTTTTTATCATCTAGGATTGACACAAATGCACCAATTAGATGACAACAGCCATGAACTGATTAACTTAAAAGCAGAAAAAGAACAGCTTGTTCAAAAACTGATTAATCTGGGTATTGATATTGAACAAACCCAATTTGACCCGAAACAAGTTGCGCCTTATAAATCACAATAATAATTCAACCCTCTTTACCCTGTAGCGCTTACCGCTACAGGCGCATAACCTGCTGATATAGAATTTAGACTGTTTTTCTCGCCTTAATCCAATCCATTACCCACATTTGATAGAGCGAAACGACAATCATCACAGTGGATGCCAAGCTATAGCCAAAACCACCAAATATCACTAACCAGGCAAAATTGGGATCAAATTTGGTTAACCACCAAGAAGCAATATCAATCATCAAAAAAGCAAAGGGCGTAAAAATTAGTGCGGCTTTCCAATAGGGATGTACGCCTTGTGCTTTAGAAAAAATATAGCCGATAAAAAAGAAAATAAAAGCAATTCCAAATAAGTGGATATGGGAAACCCGCGTTAAAGAACTAATCTCGACCCCTTCATCCACTTCAGCAATTTTTTGCATAATTTTAAAATCAGCGATATTGGTTAAGGTTGGCATATTCGAGTGACAGGCAGCACACTTTTGATTAACGATAGGCTGAATGGTATTCTGCCATTCAGTTTCATCTGCACCATTTCGTGCCCATTTAATCATAGTCGCTCTTTCTTCAACCGTGGCATTGGCTTTCATCGAACCATTAAGTTTATTTTCGAGCGTTGAGCCTGTTCGATTACCATAATAACTGTAGACGATGTCATCTATAGACAAACCCGGTTTGCCGTCTGCTTGACCATGTGTCAGCAGAATTTGTCCACCCGCCATTAACAAACCTAAACCAATGACCAAAATATACCCGGTAAATAATGCCTTCAAAGCAAGCGGTAAGTTAGACAAATATTTTCCATCAGCGGGGTTTTCTACAATGTGACTCATGGGTTTTCCTTATATATAATTTAGTGATTACTTTAAATTGCATATTAACAGATTTTATGACCCGTTAAATTAAAATATCATGACATTTTATCCCCATCGTATCAATAGCCAAGCAAAGTCATTCGTGGTAACTTAGTCGAAAAGAAAGAATATCTCGTCTTCAAATGGAGAAATCGACATGCAATCTGAAAATTATATTCGTTTTTTTGAGGAAATTAGCATTGAAGACATTCCCCTTGTCGGAGGTAAAAATGCCTCTTTGGGGGAAATGGTTCAAATCCTCAATCCAGTTGGGGTGCTGATTCCAAATGGCTTTGCCATCACGGCGAATGCTTATCGCGCGCTATTGAGCGAAAATCAATTGTGGGACAAACTGCACAATATTATCGACCCTCTCGAAGAAGATAATCTGTCAGATTTAGCGGCTAGAGGCCGCCAAGCGCGTCAACTGATTTATGAAGCCCCTCTCCCGGATGATTTAATCAATCAAATCCATAAAGCCTACCAAAAACTCACGCAACAGTTTGATACTCCAATCAGTTTGGCCATTCGCAGCTCAGCCACTGCTGAAGACTTGCCCACCGCCAGTTTTGCCGGACAACAAGATACCTACCTAAATATTGAAGGTGAAGCGGCTCTGCTCGAAGCTTGCAAAAAATGTTTTGCCAGCCTGTTTACCGACCGAGCCATTCATTATCGAATTGACCAGGGGTTTAATCATTTTGATGTTGGCTTGTCCATTGGGGTGCAAAAAATGGTACGCTCCGATCTCGCTGCTTCGGGGGTGATGTTTTCAATTGATACCGAAACGGGATTTAAGGACGCTGTCTTTATTACCGGTGCCCTAGGCCTGGGCGAAAATGTGGTCCAGGGTGCGGTGGATCCCGATGAATTTTATGTGCACAAACCGACGTTTGAACAAGGATATCGTCAAGTCTTGCGCCGCCACTTAGGTGCCAAAAAAATGAAGATGATTTATGCGCACCAGGCGGCAGGCCATCCAAGCGTCCGTAATGTAGTGACGACGGAACAAGAAAGACAGGCCTTTTGCATTTCCGATTCAGAAGTTCTAAAACTGGCCGATTATGCCATTCGCATCGAAAAACACTACAGCGGGAAATCTGGACAACCCAAACCGATGGATATTGAATGGGCTAAAGATGGTGTTGATGGCCAGCTTTATATTGTGCAGGCTCGCCCTGAAACCGTTGTCTCACAGACGAAAGGACATTGTTTAACGAACTATCAAATTACGCCGCATGATGACGCACAAATACTCGTGAGTGGCAGAGCGGTCGGTGCCAAAGTCGCGCAAGGACAAGCCCATGTTATTCAGGACGTGGCCTATATCGCCCAATTCAAACCCGGAGAAATTCTGGTAACGGATATCACCACCCCAGATTGGGAGCCAGTGATGAAAATGGCCTCTGCCATTATTACCAATCGCGGTGGCCGAACCTGTCATGCAGCCATTATTGCCCGGGAATTGGGCATTCCGGCCATTGTCGGCTGCGCACATGCGACTTCAACGTTAGTCGACAATCCTTTTGTAACCGTTTCCTGTGCGGGGGGTGACACCGGGAATGTTTATTTGGGTAAACAGCCTTATGAGATCATTGAAACCGATTTATCCAACCTTGAGCAACCCAAAACGAAAATGATGCTCAACCTTGCAAACCCTGATTTAGCCTTTCAAAGCAGTTTTATTCCCAATCAAGGGGTTGGATTAGCCCGTATGGAATTCATTATTAATGAAACGGTCAAGGCGCATCCACTGGCGTTATGTTTTCCTGAAAAAATCACCGACCCAGACACCCAAGAAGCCATTGCACAGCTCACTCAGGGCTATCCAAATGGGGGCGAATTCTTTATTGATCAGTTAGCCAGTGGCATTGGAACGATTGCTGCAGCTTTTTATCCCAAACCCGTGGTGGTTCGCTTATCAGATTTTAAATCCAATGAATATGCCCAATTATTAGGCGGCAAGGACTTTGAACCGACCGAAGCCAATCCGATGATTGGTTATCGTGGTGCCGCTCGTTATCTCTCACCCGCTTATGAACCCGCCTTTATTCTAGAATGTCAGGCTCTCAAAAAAGTTCGTGAAGACATGGGATTCACCAATGTCATCTTAATGATTCCCTTTGTTCGTCAAGTTGAAGAAGCTCGGAAAGTAATTGATTTGCTGGCAAAACATGGATTAAAGCGCCATCAAAATGATCTAAAAATTTATATGATGTGTGAAATCCCCAATAATGTCATTGAAATAGATGCCTTTGCCCCCTACTTTGATGGCATTTCAATTGGTTCAAACGATCTCACTCAATTGGTGCTGGGCGTTGATCGAGATTCTGAATTAGTCGCCAACGATTTTGATGAAAGAGCTGCCGGCGTCAAAACCATGATTCATTGGGCGATTGAAGGGGCAAAACGTAACGGTTTACACTCAGGTTTATGTGGACAAGCCCCATCAGATTACCCGGAAAT
>PEWX01000111.1:0-412 GCA_002779995.1 Piscirickettsiaceae bacterium CG07_land_8_20_14_0_80_44_28 | reverse complement strand
TATCGATTCGATCAGTCTGAACCCGGACACGGTGCTGGCATCGATACGGCATGTGCTGGCGGTGGAACAGCGTTTGCAGGCGCCCCAACAGGGAGGGGCTGATGATTGACGTTTGTGAGGCGGCTCTGCAGGGGTATGAGCAGCAGCGGGAGCAGTGGCATGGTGACCATCATGCATGGCTGGAGGATCTGAAACGCTGGCAGGCGTGTGAACAGAGAGTGGTGGGCATTATATTCGAGCTGGAAGCCGCCTTGCCCGCGCATCGCAACCGCCTGGATCGCTTCCGAAAGATGGTGATAGAGCATGAGCGTCTGCTTGAAGTGTATGCGCGTGGTTTTGCGCAGACCCGTGCGGATGTACTGGATGAGCAGTGCGACTCAGCCTTGGAGACGCTGCGCGCAGCCAGTGCTTC
>PEWX01000095.1 GCA_002779995.1 Piscirickettsiaceae bacterium CG07_land_8_20_14_0_80_44_28 | reverse complement strand
TTATTTCCGTTAATTTCGAGCATCACCGTTTCAATGTTGTCGGATTTGATTTGCTGGTGGTAGCGAAGTCCGACAGGCTGCTAGAAACCTTTTTTTATGAAAGGCTTAATGTGAAAAGGAAGTTCTGGTCACGTCGTTTATCACAAAAAGGTCGGCTAATTTATCACTTCAATGATTAGCATGTATATATCTTCGCCCTCGGCGGTCACCCTGTTTAAAACCCTCAGTCCGCGTGACTTCACGAGTGAAGAAGTCTTATCTTAAATGCAGTCGAATGCCGCTGATAACCATGAGTATAAAAAATAACGCCGACAAATCGACTAGCCAAGGGCCGAGCGAGCCGAATAGATAGCCGTTGTGCAGTTCGAGCATGATTTTTTCTAGGGTGAGTGGGCTGTTAAAGGTTTTCATTAGGTTTTGTTGCAGCACCGTTGGCGCGGCTTGTGGTTTGATCGAGGATATTGTTCGCCATTCTGTTTTCGATTGAATATCCATTGCTTTTAATTCGGTCAAATCGTCTGAAATCAACCAGGCCTGGTGGTTTTGGGTGGCGATAATGCGTTGTTGTTGCCATTGATAAAAACTCAAATCCGCTTGCGTTGTTGTGTTTTCGCTGCGTAACGTTGGCGGAAGCGGAATGCGCTCGATGAAGTCGCCAGTGTCGGTTAACAGCATAAGGTGGTTTGGTAGTAATATCCATAAAATGGCGTCGTGTTTTACCAGAAAGCGGATAGAGCCTTGAGTGGGGAGGGGGGTGTTATTCCAATAGAGGGTTTGCTGGGTTTGAATCAACCAATCTTCATTGAGTTGAAACGCTTGTTTGATTTTAGGGGGCTCGATTTGATACCAACTCAGTAGCCAAGGGTGTTGAATCTGAATGTCTTTCAGTTTTAAATCATCGCTATGATTTAACGCGATTCCGGTCAAACTAAACCATGCCAATAATAACGCAACACTGTAAGCCAGTAGTCGGTGCAATTGTCGAGCAAACTGTTTTTTGGGGTAGGGTTTGGTAAATAAACGCATTTTTCAATAACCTGTTATGGATTGGGCAGTGTCGATTGTAAATAGAGTGCCAAACGAGCAATATGGGTGACGGCTCGCACAGATAGGGTGGCGCCGCTAATGCCGTCCACCGTTTGCGTTAGCTGATTTTTATCATTTAACTGACTCCCTTTGAATTGTTGCGTAAAGCTCGGCAGCTTAACTTCCCAGCCTCGACTTTCACGGAATTTCAGAATTCTGACGGCTTGAATTTTTTGTTCTTCAATCACCACGCCAATGGTAATCAGCTTTTCTTTTCCAATTTCTTCTAACACCCATGCCGTTTTGGCAGTTCGAGAGCGGTTGGCGTTTTCTGCTTGCCAATAGGGCACTCGAATCTTGTAATAGGAATGGCTAAGAATCTGGCTGGAGACTTGTTTTTTATCCCCGGTCAGCCACATGAACTTTCGCTGAGCCGTTTCCGCTAAATACGTTTGAATGAACTCGCGAACCTCCCCAGAATCCGTTGAAGGGATGCTCTTTACGGGGAGTAGAAAAAGGATCGACGCCAGTAGGCAAACAGGGATTTTTTTCATCTGAGTCATCAAAACTGGTAGCCAACACCCAGGTTAAAGCCATTGGTTTTTATATTGCCTTGGCTGTGCCATTGAAAATCCGCTTTAAATACGACATCGGGATGCGGCCAGTAGTTGACGCCCACGTCGGTTTGCGTTTCGGTATTGGCCGAACCCGATACGGTTTGCCAGTGGTTGTAACGCCCAAAAATGCCCCATTGTCCGGTCAGTTTATAACTGGGTTCAATGTAATAGCCGGATGATTGGTTTGCGTTGGCCGCTTTCGCCGCTGATCCAGAAATATCCCATTGGGCATACAGGCCTTTTAACGTGAATCGATCAACACTATAAATAACATGGGTTTCTAATAAGGTTGCCGAGGCTTTGCTGGCTAAGGTTCCTTGACTTAAATCTGATTCATAGCGCGCGGTCGCAGCCAACTCTAGTCCAGGCACCCCAGTATATTTAAGGCGTCCGGTGTAAGCAAGGTCATTCGCTTTGGCTTGGCTGGTTTTCTGGCGTCCTGTACGGATGCTATAGCCGTCATTGGCATAAAGACCTTCTGAAATCATTAAGTCATAGCTGAAACCGCTCCGTGAACGTCCATTCAGCATTAAGCCCCCATTCCACCAGGTGGTTGGCAGGATCACTTTTTCCACAGGGTTACGCTCCACACCATAGAAAGTTGGCGGTTCGTGGGTTTCATTGATAATGCCCACTGGGACGATAATCATCCCAGCTTTCGCGTTATGCTGATTGCTTAAATCGAATTCAACATAAGCTTGTTCCACTTCAACCTCGCCGCCATTTGTGCCGTCGGCGGTGTCTTTTACTAAAGCGTGTTCAACTTCGAATTCTGAGAAAAACCGTATTTTGTCGTTGAATTCATGTCCGAAAAAGAGCACAAAACGGTGAAAATCGATTTCCTTTTTGGTGGAATCGGCTTTCCCCGTTTGGCTGGTTGTTAGATTGTTATAGTGCAGTTCACCATAACCGCCGATGGATGTGGTTGTAGGACTTGAAGTTTGTGAGTCCTCAACTTGCTGCGCCAAGGCAGTGACTTGTTGGCGCAGTTCTGAAATGTCAGCATCACTGATGGCCATAACGGTTTGTGAAGCAAATAGGGTGCTGATAAGAAATGGAATTTTTTTTGATTTCATAAAACGTCTCTTTATTTTTGTTGAGGATAAAAAATGCGACTGAGCAGAAACAGATTATAAAGATAAAAAAGCATAATGTAAATCTAAATGATAATGATTGTTATTAAGCTTATTAAAGGCCTGGCTAGGCTGCAAAAGTTCGTTGAGATTCAAAACTAAAATTAGTGCAATCGGGTAAAATATGCCGATTAACGCAATGTGTGGCAAAGCGTAAAACAAGGGGTTTTGCCAAGTCATGCAAGGAAATGGAATAGGAATCAATATGTCTCAGCGACAGCCAACGATTGGAATTGTCAGTTTAGGGTGCCCTAAAGCGACAGTGGATTCAGAGCGTATTTTAACGCAGCTTAAAGCAGAGGGCTATCAACTCACCAATTCCTATGAAGATTCTGATGCAGTGATTGTCAATACTTGTGGCTTTATTGACAGTGCCGTGCAAGAGTCGCTGGATACCATTGGTGAGGCTTTGCAAGAAAACGGTCGAGTGATTGTCACCGGCTGTTTGGGCGCGAAAGAAGGGGTCATTAAAACGGCGCATCCGCAAGTGTTAGCGGTTTCGGGGCCAGCAGCTTATGAATTGGTGATGGAGCAGGTGCATCAAGCCGTTCCGCCCCCAGTACACAACCCTTATGTTGACTTGGTACCGCCTCAAGGCATTAAACTGACGCCAAAACATTTTGCTTATTTGAAGATTTCCGAAGGCTGTAACCATCGCTGTACTTTCTGCATTATTCCATCGATGCGGGGGGATTTGGTGAGTCGTCCGGTGGCCGATGTCTTGGCCGAAGCAAAGCGCCTAAAAGAAGCCGGTGTAAAAGAGTTATTGGTGGTGTCACAAGATACCGCTGCCTATGGTGTGGATGTCAAATATAAAACCGATTTTGCAGACGGACGCCCCACTAAAACCTCCATGTATGGGTTAGCCGAAGCGCTAGGCGAATTAGGCGGCGTGGATGAATTTTGGGTGCGCTTGCACTATGTTTATCCCTATCCCAATGTGGAAGAAGTGATTCCATTAATGGCAGCAGGTAAAATTTTGCCCT
>PEWX01000070.1 GCA_002779995.1 Piscirickettsiaceae bacterium CG07_land_8_20_14_0_80_44_28 | reverse complement strand
TATGACGGATGACATCGCCCTTCATCAGGTTGATTAGTCGTGGGGGGGGTGAATAGTTACTAATAATCAAGCTAAAAGCTATTTTGGTGCATATTTCTTTTGTTTATAAGCTTTTCAGGGGGTTAAAAGGGTATCAACTTTATCCCTTCATAAGGGGTTTAGGCGGTCCAAAAAAGTATCCCTGAACAGTGGTGATGCCCAAAGCTTGGAAGGCTTTCACCTGAGCTTCTGTTTCGACAGACATGGCAATAATATCAATATCGAGTGTTTGTCCCATTTCGATCAAGCTGGCCACATAAGAGTGGGTTTGTTCATCCTGCTCAATCCCTTTGGTAAAGGAGGCATTTAATTTAATGTAGTCCGGGCGCAATGACTGTAAATAATTCATATTGCCAAATTGATTACCAAATTGATCTATGCCAACCCGGATTTTGCGTGTCTTTAAGGTGTTCATCAGTTGGCTAATGGTTTGTGGGTTTGAGGTCACCAGCGTTTCGGCAACTTCAAAGGCAAGGTGCTTGGCGACGTCAGGTGTCATCAATGACAAAAGCCAAGCTGTAAAATGTTCATCTAATAGAGATGCGCGCGAGAGATTGATACTAAGGTGCTCATCGTCCTGCAATGCCAGTTGCGGAAGCGCTGCGATCGCCAACTGAATAACGATTTTATCGATTGAACTGATTTTGTTGAGCTTTTGAGCAGCGGGCATAAAATAGCCGGCAGGGTGAATATTGCCATCCTGATCTTTTAATCGAATCAATAGTTCACGTTCATGGATTTGCTGATTGACCGCATAAGCAATTTGCTGGAACAGGATAAATCGTTGTTGTTGGATGGCATCATCAAGGATGTCCTGCCAAGCCAAGTGGCTTTCAGGGGTATTGTCTTGAGGCTGATAATAATAACGTTCATTTTCGGGTTGTTGGTTGGCTTTTTTAACAGCAAAATCAAGTTGTGACAAGAGCGCGCCCCGTGTGGTCCCCGGCTCATAATCGATTAAGCCAACGGCCAGTTGAGTCGGCGCCGTTTCAATTTCTAGTGACGCAAGAATCGCCGGCATCGCTTGGCTTAACGCCTGTGCTGAGGGGATTAATGTCTCTGCCTTATGACTTGGCATGACCGCCAAGAGTTCCGTTCCGTTCAAGCGCGCGTAAAGTGCCTCTTCATCTGCAAAAAGTTGCTTCAATTTATCGGCAATCAGTTTGACCGTTTTATCTCCAACTAAGTAACCATATTGATCATTGAGCGTTTTGAGGGCTTCAATGCGTACCAGACAAATGGCACCGGAAACTGCCTCGGTATTTTTATCAAGCAGTGCATCGATATTCATTTCAAAATGCACTCGGTTGCTCAGACCTGTTACACGATCTTGATAAGCGATTTTTTGTAACTTTTCGGCATGGCGGGCATCTCGGTCAAAAATGGTTTTCATTTTTGAAACCATCGCATTCATTGCTGAGACAACTTGTTTGAATTCCGTTGTACTGGGTAGGGCGTCCTGTAATAAGTATTCTTTGCGTACGATGGCCTCTGCTTGTTTTTCCATTGCTTTGAGTGGACGTAATAGCAGTTTTAACGCTGTCATCGCCATAAAAATAGCAACGAGTGCTGCCAAGCTAAACCATAGCAGCAGGTTCTTTGCCGTATTCCAAAGTTCAATATAAGCATAGCCGGGATGACTTTGTACCGTGAGTGTTCCAATAGGCATCCAGCCTGTTTGAATCAGCGACTTGGCTTCAGGTGCTTCGATAGACAAGACGTCAATAAACCAGCGGGGAATGCCATCAATATGTTTGGGGTTGGTTTTTTTGTAAATTAAAATGCCATCCACATCTTCAATGGTGATATGACGATAGTAGCCTCGGTCAAATACTGCATTGACCATGGTTTCCATACTGGAGGGATCTTCCGGATCCGCCACAGAACTGAGTGAGAGACCCAAAGAGGTCGCTGTGTCCTGCGCATGAGACTGTAACTGTGCTTCTAAAAAAGATCGCGTATTATTGAGATTTAGTAGAAAGGTTCCCAGCAATAATACGATGAGGAGTGACGCAATAAAAATAATCATTTGTTTACTCAAGCTCATGAGCAGATTCCTCTATGTTAAGTGAGATGTGTTGAAGCCATCTCACGGAGCCATCCGTTGTAATAGTTGATTCCAATTCTTTAATTGATCTGTTCCGCCCGATACGGCTTGACCTTTACCACGCTGTTTTGAAAGCCATAAACCATCGCCGTTAAAACTATAAATCGGGATGAGATCCTTTCGTTGGGTTGCCTTTAGGATTTGGTCGGTTAGGTTATCCAGTACCAATGGAATGGATTTAGGGGTTTTAAAATAGGTAAGAACCATATGCGCCTGTTTTAGTCGAACAGCCTTAACATAGGTCAGGTAGAGTTTTGATTCATCCACCCCCATCGCTTTCAACGTAAAGTATTTGGCGATCACAAAATCTTCGCAATCGCCGGCATCGATGCCTAGAAACTCATAAGGGGTGGCCCAGTAATCACTTTGTTTCCATAGATCGATATCGTTGGTAAAGCGGGCTTGGTTAAAAAAATTGTTGACCTTTTGTAGAACTAATCGTTCCGGTTTTTGAGCATATTGATTGATCAGCGCTTGCCATGCTTGCAAACGACGCTTGGCCAGGATGCCATATTTTTTCTCAGCTTGTTGAAGGTGTTTAGCGGTCACCAGTTGCTGTGGTTCTTTTGCCGCTAAATTGAAACTCCCAAAACTGAATGTCCCGAGCAGGGCGATAAGCCAAACCCAATGGTTTAAACGACTGAGTGCCATGCCGCGCCGAGTCGCTTAAGGTCTATTCTGATAGCGATTATAATGTTTCATCTCATTCGGAATATTTAATCGGACATCTTTAGGAATAATCCGTTTATCCATAATCGAGAAGGTGATGCGACGGTTGGCTTGGCGACCTTCCGGGGTCGCGTTGGTTGTCATCGGATCTGACTCACCTCTGCCTAAAATCAAAATTTGATTGGGGTTGTAATTAAAGGTTTTCACAAAGTAGTCCTTGGTTGAGTTAGCACGATTCCAAGACAGTTTCATGTTACTTTCTTCGGAACCTCGGTCATCGGTGTAGCCGGTGATGATAACCACTTCTTCGGCGGAGACATCTCTAAGTCGACTGATATCTTTATCCAGAATAGCTTTTTGGTCTGCACGAATTTCATAAGAACCGGTATTGAAGATAATATTGGTGATAACCACTTCTTCCGGTGGGCAGCCATATTGGTTGACGATGGCGTTAGCGGGGGTGTTTGGACATTGATCCTTATTGTTTTGAACACCATCTTGATCATCATCGGTTTCGAGTTTGCACCCATATGCGTTGACTTTGGTACCGAGAGGGGTTCCGGGGCAACGGTCTTTGCTGTCTAATACGCCATCGATATCTTCATCCCCTTCACAGCCGAGGAAATTAACGGCGATGGTTTTGGGGGTTTCCGGGCATTGATCCAGACGGTCAAAAACACCGTCTTTATCTGTGTCGGGTTCGCAGCCAAATGCATCGACTGATTGTTCAGGTGTCGTGTTTGGACAATGGTCTAAAGCATCTTTAACACCATCCTGATCCAGATCCTGATAGCGGTCAGCGACATTACTCGGGCCTTCTTTAATTTTGGTTAAGCTATAAACGCCCGCTTCAATATGGGTCATAGCCGGCTCTGCCGCATAAACAGCGTGACCACTCAATAGGCTTAATAATAAACTGACTAAACCATAGAAAAAAAACGAACGTGAAAGCGGGCGAGTGTTCATGAAAAAGTCCTGTTTAGGGCGTAAATTGAGTACTTGCCGATTTTACAATAAATAACAACGAATTGAAATATCAATGGTTGTGTCTGCTCATGAGCTGACCAAGGCGTTATAAGGCTTGTAAAATCGCATGGCGCAATACCGTATCGCTTAGTACTATGGGGTTACCCAGCATGCTTCCTGCTCGACAGTTCTCAATAACAGCATCTAGGGTATTTGAGGTTAAACCATAGGTGGATAAGCCTTGAAGGGGGGCGGCCAGTTCGGTTAAAGCGTCGATTAAACTCGATAATTGTTGTGCTTGGGTCTGTGCATTGGGGTTAAACAGTTGGCCAATTCGGGCGTATTTTTTTAAGGTTTGAATGGCTTCGGGTGTTGTGGCAGCCTCTAAAGCGCTGAGGTTCGCTTGGGTAATGGGCGCCAGTAAAGCGGCACAGACTTCACCATGCGGCGCCTCAAAAAACGCACCAATCGGCCCGGCGAGTCCATGAACAGCGCCCAAACCCGCATTAGCGAGCGTAATGCCTGAAAAACTCGCTGCCAGCATTAAATGGCTAGACAGTTTATTAGAGGGGGTTGACGGTTGAGCGAGAAACTCAGCCTTAACAGATTGAAACAGTTGCATACCCTGCCAAGCCAACGCATCGGTAAAGGGGTTGGCTTTTCGGGTGGTATAGGATTCCAGTAATTGGGTAAAAGCGTCCATGCCGGTGGCATAGCGCACCTGACCCGGACAGCTTTCTACAAAACGCGGATCTAACCAAACTTCTTGCGCCAGCAGTTTGTCATCCCGGAAGGATTTTTTAAATTCACCCAGTCGCGATAACACGGCATTTTTGGTGGTTTCGCTGCCGGTGCCGGCGGTAGTGGGGACAGCAATAAAGGGATAGGTTGAGCCGGTAAAAGGACGGGCTTTGCCCACGCCTTCTAAATAGTCATAGACAGAGGTTTGACTGGGAATGAGTCCTGCCACCGCTTTGGCGGTGTCTAATACACTGCCACCGCCAATGCCTATTACCCCCTGAGTGTCTTTAGGGCTGGCCTTGACTAAGGTGTCAATTAGCTCAGGGGAGGGCTCACCCGATACGGTAAAAACCGTTACGCGACAATCGGCTTGTTGTAAATGAGCGATAAAATTGGCTGAAAATTGCCCAGGCCTGGCTAAAAATTGACTGGAAATCAATACCATAGAGCGCCATTGCTTTTGAAGGATTGATTCGGTTAAAGCCGATAAACAATCCCATTGAAAATGGATTTTGGGTTGATTGGTAAGCGTAAACTGAGGGATGGCAGGTCGCATCTGATGGCTCCTTGTTAGGACGCATTAAGCATGGCTTTGAGATTGTCTAAATGGGCATTGCCAAGCAATTTTTGTTCTTCAGGGGATCTTTCCACGCCGGGTTTGCCTTCCCATTGGATGCAGTCATCAGGCAGTTCATTTAAAAATCGACTGGGTTCGCAAGACAGCTGTTCACCATATTTTTTGCGTTTTTTGGCATAGGTCATGGTTAAACTGCGCTGTGCTCGGGTAATGCCGACATACGCTAAACGCCTTTCTTCCTCTAGGCCCGGAGATTCCAGATTTTGTTTATGGGGCAACAGTTCTTCTTCCATGCCAATTAAAAAGACATGGGGAAATTCCAGTCCTTTTGAAGCATGCAGGGTCATAAGTGTGACCTGGTTGCCTTCACTGTCATCCTCATTTCGTTCCATTAAATCCATCAGGGTCATGTGGGCGACAATCTTTTCTAACCGCAGTGATTCGCCATCCTCTTCTTCGGCTTTTTTGAGAATGCGTTCAATCCAGAGGAAAAGATCCCGAATATTTTCAATGCGTTTTTCTGCTTGGCGAGGGGTGTTGCTGGTTTCTTGCAGCCAATTATCATATTCGATTTGTTCAATCAGTTGGCGAATAAAGCTGATAACGTCCATGCCTTCGAGAGATTCGGCCGTTTGTGCCCAAGACAATAACAAGCTGCCGAAATGTTGCACTCTTTGTAAAGCTTTGCCACTGAGTTGGGTGCTAAGTCCCAGTTCTTGGGTGGCATCAAACAGGCTAATATCGCGCCCCGTAGCATAGCGAGCCAGTTTTTCAATGGTTGAAGCGCCCATCTCCCGCCTTGGGGTGTTGATGATGCGTAAAAAAGCGGCGTCATCATCTGGATTAACAATGAGTTTAAGATAACTCATGATGTCTTTAATTTCCGCCTTGTCAAAGAAGGATTGTCCACCGGATAATTTATAAGGAATATTTTGCTCTCGCAATGCGCGCTCGAACAGGCGGGATTGGAAATTGCCACGATAGAGAATGGCATAGTCTTTAAATTGGGTTTTGTGCTTGAATTTATGCACAATGATTTCCGAAATCACCCTTTCCGCTTCATGGTTTTCATCGGTGCAAGCCAGCACCCGCAAAAAATCCCCCATCCCCATTTCAGACCAGAGTTGCTTTTCAAATACGTGAGGATTCTGAGCAATCAGGGCATTGGCCGCTTGCAGGATGCGATTACTGGAGCGATAGTTTTGTTCCAGCTTAATGACTTCCAAGTTTGGAAAGTCTTGTTGCAGTAATGCCAGATTTTCAGGCTGAGCGCCGCGCCAGGCATAAATCGATTGGTCGTCATCCCCAACCACGGTGAATTTGGCATGAACACCCACGAGCTGCTTAACCAGCGCATATTGTGCGGCATTGGTATCTTGATATTCATCCACCAATAAATAACGGACTTTGTTTTGCCATTTATCCAAAATCTGCGGGTGTTCTTGAAATAATCGAACCGGCAAGCCAATCAAATCATCGAAGTCAACTGAGTTGTAAGCGTGAAGTTGCTTTTGGTAATAGTCATAGAGGATGGCGCGTGCTTGTTGCAAGTTGTCTTCAGCTTCTTCTAGCGCCTGTTGTGGGCTAATATGGCCATTTTTCCAATTGGAAATATCCCATTGGATACCGTCCAATTCTTCTTCGCTCAATTGCTGCTTTTTCATCAGTTCTTTGAGAATTTGTTTGGTATCTGTGGCATCCATAATGGAAAAAGAAGCTTTATAACCGAGAGTTTTGTATTCCTGGCGAATAATATTCAGACCCAAATTGTGAAAGGTAGAGACATTTAAGCCTTTGCTGGGATCATTTTTAAGCAGTTTGCTGACCCGTTCTTTCATTTCCTTTGCCGCTTTATTGGTAAAGGTGAGCGCATAAATATGATGGGGGCGAATATCATGCTTGCGAATTAGGTAGGCAATTTTTTCGGTAATCACACGGGTTTTGCCGGAACCCGCCCCGGCCAAAACCAAGGCAGGGGTTTCTATGTGCATGACACCCTTTAGTTGACGATCATTTAGTCCATGCATAGTGGGAAATCCATTCGCGAGCCTTACAAAAAAGATACAATAGCGGGCGCATATCATATCAAAATCATCGCTTTTACATCGATAGAAAGCGCCACTAAATTTAACTTTGTAACATTAGGAAATGGCATGACTGACATAGCCCGCCTGAAACAAGATATTGTTTTTCAATCTGAGTTAAAAGGAACCCCCCTGACCTTTCATAGCACTTGGGGGGTTTTTAGCCCCCGTGAAATCGATGCAGGCACCCATTTGCTGTTAAAACATTTAACCTTATCCGAACAAGAGATTGCCTTGGACATTGGTTGTGGCTATGGCCCTTTAGGGTTGGCCATAGCGGCCAATAGTTCAGGAGAGGTGCATTTAGTCGATAAAGATTTTGTTGCAGTGGAATATGCCAATAAAAATGCCCAAGTGAATGGGTTGAAGCATGCTAAAGCCTATTTGTCCAATGGACTCAGTGCTGTTCCTAAAGAGATGCGCTTTACCACCGTGGTATCAAACATCCCCGCGAAGGTCGGAAAAGAAATGCTTTTAATCCTATTACATGATGTCAATCAACAATTAGCCCCCGGGGGACAATTTGTTGTGGTCACCATTAATGGGTTACGGCAATATATGAAACGTAACTTTATGGAAGTGTTTGGAAATTACCAAAAAGTTAAACAAGGTAAGGATTACACCATTTCCAGGTGTATTAAGTTGTGAAGCCATAGGCGCTTTGAGTTTAGGCTATAAATTGAGATTTTATGTTGCATTTGTTCAATATTAGAACTTGCTTCTGCATTTGTAAATTGACAAATATTACAGTAACTTAAGTTTTATTTTATTTTATTTCATTTCAGAGGGAAAGAAATGTACAAACCGATTTTAAAATATGTCGCCATTTTGTGCGGTTTTTTAGCATTGGTTGGCTGTGAAGCGGGGGATTATAGTTACATTGACTATCAAAAAACCGCCCAAGAACCAACGATGCTGGAAAAGGCTAGAACGACTGCTCGTACCAAGTATCACCAACCCATGCCCAGTTTGGCGTCTTTAAATCTTTCAGAAGATAAGGTTCGGTTAGGAAACATGCTATATCACGATACGCGTCTTTCTGGTAACGGTAAACTTTCTTGTGCCAGCTGTCATGTCTTGGCGATTGGAGGCGATGATAATCAACCGGTTTCAACGGGTATTAACCGTCAAAAAGGGTCTATTAATGCGCCAACCACTTTGAATTCGGGTTTTAACTTTAAACAGTTTTGGGATGGTCGCGCAGAAAGTCTTCGTAAACAAGCAGAGGGCCCTGTAGAAAACCCAATTGAAATGGGCGCTAAATGGCCGAATGTAATTGCCTCTTTGCAAGCGGTAGAAACCTATCAGAAATTATTTGATGCAATCTATCCCACCCAAGGCATTAATCAATATACTGTGACGGATGCCATTGCCGAATTTGAACGAAGTTTGATTACGCCAGCACCAATTGATGAATATTTAAGAGGTGATGATAATGCTTTGACTGCCGAGCAGCAGGAAGGGTATCGGTTGTTTCAGTCGTACGGCTGTGTCGCCTGTCATCAAGGGGTTAACTTTGGCGGTAATATGATGCAAAAATTTGGCGCGCTAAAAGCGTATTTTGATGAGAAAAATGAAAAAACGGTTGATTTAGGGCTGTTTAACCAAACACAACGTCCAACCGATCGAAATGTGTTTAAGGTGCCTTCATTGCGCAATGTTGAGCATACCGCACCTTATTTCCACAATGGCTTAGCGCAAACCTTAGATGAAGCAATTAATATCATGGGGTTAAATCAATTGGGTCGGGAAATCCCGCCAAATGAGCGCACAAAAATCGCTGCGTTCTTGAAAAGTTTATCGGGCGAGTTGAAAACCACGCCGATTGATCCACCAAAACAATAACGCTTAGGGTAACTTGATAGGTTCTAACATTATGAAAAATTCTTCCAATACCCTTTTAATCACTTTAATCGGTGCTATTTTGGTTGGGGTTCTGACCATCGTCGCCATTAAACCCAGTATTAATGAAGCCCATAACAAAGATTATTTACAAGGCTTTTCAAAGCTTGAGAACTTTTTTTTACGGGCATCTGAAAATGCCTATAAGGCTGTCCAGGGCGGAATTGGTCATTACGATTTTTTACAGGCCAATATGGTTAAACTCAGACGCCAAGCCCATGCCATGCGTTATGTTCCAGAGTTTTTGGACGAAGATGTGAAAGCGCAAATGCAGCAGTATGCACAAATTATTGTCAAAGAGGCGGATTTATTAGATCAACAAATTTCGGATTTTATGAAGATTAATTCGCTTTTAAAGAATTCTAGAGGCTATTTCCCTGAGTTGATTCGCGTAGATCGGCTTTCAGAAAATACCATGCAGATGAAACAGTTGATTACCAATTTAGAATCGATGTTGTATCAATATATAGAAGGTAATGTGAACGTTCCCAAGTCGCAAATTATTGTGACATTGAGTTTGATCGATCGCTTTAAAAAATCGTTAAGCCAACAGAGTTTTAATAACTTAAAAACCCATGTAAACTTGATATTGAACTATCAGGATCACGTCAATAGCTTATTAACCCAAATCAGTAACTCCGAAATTGAACAAGCGATTGAGACTGCGCATGACTATTATGTGCAAGAGCACCGTAAAGTTAACGACTTTATCGTGTTATTGGCTAATTTGCTAATCGGGTTGGTGTTGTTGATGCTGATATTGGTAGGGATTTTGATGTTGCAAATTCGACAGGCATCAAAAAAGGCCATGGAAGCCAGTCAAAACCTAGAAGTTAAACTCGGTGAACTGGATAAACAGAAAAAACTGTCGGATGAAAAAGTCATTGAAGCCAATCGCGCACAGACAGCCGTTGCACTTCACCAGCAAGAAGCCGATGCCAATAACGAAAAATTAAAAAGAGCCATCCAATCAATGGGGCGGTTAATGAATGAAGTGGCTCAAGGTAATTTTAGTGTCCGTTTAGATGCGGAAGAGTTTGAAGGAGACCTGGGTAAGTTAAAAGATTGTGTACACGATACGCTTGATCGATTGCATGATTTTATGAAAGAGTTAGCCGGTGTTTCTGAGAAATTATCCAATGGTGATTTAACCACCAAAATGTTAGGGGAATATGGTGGAGAGCTTCACCAAGTCAAGCAAACATTAAATGGCTCTTTGGATAATTTGGCGAATTTGGTCGGTCAGGTCATGCAGGCATCAAGCAGTATTCAGGCACAAATCATTCAGGTGAGAACCGATTCAGAATCCGTTGCCCAAAGCTCTACACAACAGGCAGCCACATTGCAAAATACCATGCAAGCGGTTGATGAGACAACAGACAAAATTCGCTCAAATACTCAAAACACCCAAAAAGCAAACGTCATCACCCAAGAGCAGGTGACGGCATTGAATGCGGGCGTTCAAGAAATGCAAAAGCTGGTTGTGGCGATGGATAATATCAAAGACGCCTCTGAAAAAATTGTTGATATTATTAACTTGATAGACAGTATTGCTTTCCAGACAAATTTATTGGCATTGAACGCGGCGGTTGAAGCTGCTAGAGCCGGCGAACAAGGACGTGGGTTTGCCGTGGTTGCCGGAGAGGTTAGAAGTTTAGCTGGAAAATCAGCCGATGCAGCTAAAGAAATTTCAACCTTAATTTCGGCTTCCAATGAAAAAGTCAATACGGGCGTAGAGTTGGTTAATGGGGTGAATCAGTCATTGGAAATGATTAAGCATAAGGTCGAAGTGCTCCAATCATCTGTGTCTGAAATCAATACTGCCAGCCTTGAACAGAGCCAATCCGCACAGAATATCACTCAAGCCGTTTCTGAGGCAGAGAATATCAGTAATCATAATACGCAATTAATTCAAAGAACCGCACAGCAAATTAACAGCATGAATGAATCTGTTCAGCAGCTTGAAAATGTCGTAAGCGCCTTTAAATTATAAGAGACCTTTGCAAAAGTGGGATGCGAAAGAAATTGTAAACCCGTTTTATTCAGGTAACCATTTCATGTAAAGGTCTCTATAAATGAGCCTTTAATATAGGCGTTTCGTGCAAATCTATTTTGGAACGGGTAGAATAATTCATCACATCCATTTTGGTTTTCCAACGGATTCATTCAGCAATGCAAAAAAGGTCATCAATGAAGCAGATTATGAAATTTTGGATTTTAGCCCTATCGTTAATGGTTTTTGGATTACAAGCGGCTGAAGCAAAGCGGTTTGGGGGTGGGAAAAGTTTTGGTTATTCTAAGCAAATTGCGCCAAAACAATATAAGAATACGCCTCCAGCGGCAAACTCTACACCGGCAGCAGGTGCGGCGGCTGCTAAGTCGGGCGCGCAAGCGTCTGGTGCGTCACGGTTTTTAGGACCTTTAGCGGGGTTGGCGGCAGGCGGACTCTTGGCGGCGATGCTATTTGGGGATGGCTTTGAAGGCTTGCAGATCATGGATCTCTTATTGTTTGTTTTGATTGGTGTGGGGATTTGGATGTTTTTAGTAAGACGACGTGCTGCGTCAGCTTCCGCTTATGCCGGCTCTGCTTATCAAACGCCGCCTGCTCAAGACAATGTTCAACAACGACAAACCGTTGCACCATCTTCATCTGATGATGCACAAGCCGGTGGCAGTTTAATCGGCTCTGCGGTTTCAGAGGGCGCAGATCATTTATTAGTCGCCCCGGCTTGGTTTGATGAAGCTGCCTTTATTGAGGGTGCCAAAGGGCATTTTGTGGCGGTGCAAAAGGCTTGGGATGCGTTGGATGCTTCAGAATTGGCGTCTTATTGTACACCGGAATTATATGCTGCCTTGCAAAGTGAAATGGCCGATTTAACCCCGGGAACCAACCATACCGAAGTGGCTGATCTGAATGCCGAGACGGTCAGTATGTCCATTGACGGCGATTATTTTGTGGTCAGTGTCCGGTTCAGCGGCTTTATTAAAGAAAATGCCGGTGCTGACGCCCATGCGTTTAGTGAAATTTGGCATATCCAACGCTTGGCAGAAGGCACGGGAAATTGGCAAATTGCGGGCATTCAGCAATAGGTGTCCAACAGGCTTTAATTGAGTAGAGGTAAGCTTATGAGAGGGCGTTTCTTAACAAGATCGAATACCGTGCTAGGCGGGATGTTATGGGTCATGCTATTGAGTTTTTCGGGGTGTTCTAAGCCGCCTGTCGAGCTGACCTCTGTGAAGTTCGTTGACAACTTGGATGGCGGTTCAGGCAACTTTGATCGCATGATTCAAATTTGTTTTAAAGAGCCTTTGACGGCTGAGTATTATCACAAAATCAAAATCATCACCCACCAATCATACAAGTTAGATGGTGGCACGCCATTACGACCCTTAGCCTCTGATCCGGATAACAACTGTCATCTACGAAACTTATATAACTATATTCATCGTGATTCGCCTTTGGGGGCGCGTCAAATGATTAAAGACTATATGGTTCCCGGTAATATTAATCAAGTGTTGATACAGGTCTATAAGGAAAAACCTCAAGGCAAAGAGCTACCGATTGCCGAAAAATTATTTAAAGACCTGTAAATAATCCGTATTATTATCATCCGATAATCTGCCCAGGCCTGGGCAGTTTTACCCGTCAATCTTGAGTGTTAAAGCCCTGCTAAAGAGAATCCTTTGAGTACATTATCTCCGTTACAAACTTTAGACTACGCCTATGGTAAGCCAGACGCAACAGCGACATTAAAAGCCGACCCAAGTGATTTTGACGTTACCGAGCAGATTGCCTATCCGTTGAGCGGGGAGGGTGAGCATCTTTGGTGCTGGGTTGAAAAGGTCGGTCAAAACACCGACTGGGTTGCCAAGCAAATGGCTAAATGGGCGGGCATTGCCCCGCGAGAAGTTGGAGTCGCGGGTAAAAAGGATCGACAAGCCATCACCCGTCAGTGGATGAGCTGTCATTTGCCTGGACAGCCGGATCCGGATATCAAAACATTAGACGTGGCCGGGGTTCAAATTTTAAAAACGGTGCGACATCACCGTAAGCTGCAAACGGGAGGGCTATCTGGAAATCGTTTTCAATTAACGCTCAGAGACGTAGCCGCAGATACAGCGGCTTTGGAAACTCGGTTGAAAAATATCGCTATTCAGGGCGTGCCGAATTATTTTGGGGAACAACGTTTTGGTCGGGATTTTCAGAATTTGCCAAAAGCAACGGCACTGTTTCAAAATCAAATTAAATCCCCCAAACGCCATCAAAAGTCTTTATATATTTCGGCTGCCCGCTCGTGGATTTTTAATGAAATTTTAAGTCAACGGGTACAACAAGCGACTTGGAATCGCGCGATTGCTGGCGATGTATTTCAACTCGAAGCCTCACAAAAATGGTTTGTTGATGATGGCTCTGAAAACCTCGCTCAGCGCGTACTTGACGGAGACCTTCATCCCACGGGTGCTTTGACGGGGCGAGGGGACTTGCCTTCAAGCGACAACGCATTTGAAATTGAGCTGTCGGTTTTACAAAAACACCCGCTTTGGCAGGCAGGGCTTGAAAAGCTGGGATTAAAGCAAGAGCGTCGTGCTTTAAGAGTATTACCCAAGAATATGAACTGGGCATGGTTAGATTCAGAAACACTTTCGGTTGAATTTGATTTGCCCGCTGGCAGTTATGCCACGATGGTAATACGGGAACTGTTTAATTTGTCGTTAGCAGACTCACTCTGTACTACCTGAAAGCCGCTAATGCTGGTGCATCAACCTTATGCACTATCCTTAAACTTTGCTCTAAGCTCTTCTTGCACCGTATATTGATTTAAAGCACGAACAACCTCTTTCCCCATCGCATAGCCTAAATTTACCGGCACAGCATTACCGATTTGTTTATACACCTGATTAATGCTTCCTTGAAAGCTCCAATCATCTGGAAAAGTTTGTATCCTTGCGTATTCT
>PEWX01000100.1:1032-4856 GCA_002779995.1 Piscirickettsiaceae bacterium CG07_land_8_20_14_0_80_44_28 | reverse complement strand
TTTCCTTTTAACATGGCCAAAGTTGCCAGTAAACCACACTGACTGGCTGTCTGCCCCATCACCGTCACCGTTGCCGGTCCTTTAGCCACAGGCCAACCTGTTTTCGGATTGAGAATATGCCCCAATACCTTGCCATGTTTATCCACTGCAAACCGCTTAACATCACCACTGGTCGCAACCGCCCCCTTTCTCAATTCAATCACTTCTATGGGGTGTTGGGCATTATTTGGATTTTCAATACCCACCGTCCAAACAGAGCCATCCTGCTTGCCGCCACTGGCCATGAGATCGCCACCAAAATTGACCATCACCCCCGTTCCAGGAAATCGATTTTCCAGTTCTAATGCAATTGAATCCACCGCATATTCCTTACCGATTCCGCCAAAATCCAAGCGCACGCCTTCAGGCAATAACAGCTGATCACCGTCCAAATTGACTTTTTGCCAGCCAACATAGTGTGCTTGTTTTTTAAGTTGATTACGGGTTGGAGGCGGTGTGTGACCATCAAATCGCCACAAAGAAAGGAAACCGCCAATGGTGACATCAATTAACCCATCGGTTAATTGCCAACACTGGTCAGCAAACTCTAATAAAGAAGCGGTTTCTTCATCGACGGTTTGCCAATCGCCGGCTTTTTGATTGATTTGACTTAAAACACTGTTTGGGTCAAAACGACTGTATTTTTTTTCAATCCGCCAAGCTTCTTTTGCTGCCCAAATCAATGCGGATTCTGCTGAGGCTTGGTCTGTTTCCAACCAAACCTCACACGGACTCCGCATGGCTTCGAATTGAATCAACCACAGACCCGGGGATTTTTCGGTAATCGTCCATGTGCGCTGTGGTTCTACCATTTTAGAATTTGCTTTTAAAACCAAAGGTATAAGTCCAAATATCAATGGTTGGGAACATATCTTGCGTTTGTTGATCCCCGATTGCTTCAGATGGAGAACTATCGCCCGATTGCTGCATTTTCTCAATATTAAATGACAAAGATAAATCACTTGAAAGCTGATAACTAGCCATGGCGCCGAGCGTTAAGGTCGTCATATCCGCCAAACGATAATCTGCTGAAGCATATTTTGGCAAGGCTTCACCTTGCGTTAAACTTAAGCGATAAAAGTTGGCTTTCGATTGCGCACTATAACGAACATGCGGCCGAATGGTGAACTTCTCGCCAAGCGCTAAATAATATTTAACATCAAAGGTATGCGCCGTGACATCCCAATCATCCCAAAAATAACGATAATCTAAGTGTAATGAGTCTTTACCCAGTGCCGTTACCATCGTTGTTTTGATCGTTTGTCTAAACCGTGAATCCGGGCGTGCTTCAGCAAGGTAATCTTGTGCGATCCCATTCTGATTAACGAGGCTGATCAGTTTATAATCATCAGTCATATAACCGGTCGTTGAACTGATACCATAGTTCAGGTTTAACAAGGACTTACTGTTCAACACATGGGATAGCCCAATAATGGCATCAACTGTTTGTTTGGTTTTACCGGCGAATTCAAAAAAGTCACTTTCCGATTCGTAACTACCGCTGGCGGATGTTGAGGTATCGGTTATCGAGCTCAGTGGATCTCTAAATCCGGTTTTCGGATTGACCGCATCATAAGTATAAGCCCCACCCAAGGTTAAAGTGGTTTGCTTATTATTAAAATCTTGTAAATAAGAAAAATTTCCGCCAACAGATTCATAATCCGTTTCCGTTGAATAGCTGACCCCTGTTGTAAACCGAGACATACGATCAATCGGTTTCATCGTGCTTAAATTCAATGCTATGCGAGTATCTTCGAAATTAACATCCAACGGCGTATAACCGGACTCGACATAATAGCCGGGAAATTTACTTAATTCACTGCTCGCATTCGCCCCGTTTGGGGTAGCGCCCGTTAAAGAGTCATAAACAAAATCCAATTTAACATAGTCATCCGGGGTATTTTGTTGAGTGAGACTCACCACCGGTTCAAAGATCGAAACCCTGTCCTGTCCTTGGCTGTCGGTTTCGTTGTAAAACATCACTGCAGAATCCAGTAACCATTCTTCTGCTTGTGCATTAGACACGGCTAATAATGACCCAACGGCCATTGCTAATTTATGATTTAGTTGCATCCGCAGCCGCCTCCACCAACACCGGAGCCCCCTGAGGCGGCCTCTTTGCTGAAATAAATATGTTCATCTAAACCAGTATGGACCTCATCTGGTACCAATTTCATATTATCACGTGCCAAAGTCCCTCTTTCCCAGGGTTTAACCTCTTTAGGTGTCAGGTTACTACAGGCAGATAGCGTGATGACACCCATCATGATGAGTAGTGCTTTCATTATTATTACCCTTACAGTTTTAAAGCTGTGTTAAAGACTAAATTTAACGTAAAACCGTTTGTCGAATTAAGTTTTCCAACTCAGCCTTTTGATGTTCTTCGAATCCAATATGAAACATCTTAACCGAACCCTCTCGATCAATTAAAATGGCTGTTGGCATCCCCTGGATCTGGAACTGTGAAGGGGCATGACCATCAGGATCAAAATAAACATCAAAACGAGCAGGAACCTGTTGTAAAAACGAAATCGCATCAGCGCGTTCTTCATCAACATTAATGCCGACAATATGAAACCCTTGGTTCGCATACTTTTGCTGCATTTGGTTTAACCAAGGAAAAGATGCCTTACAAGGCGGACACCAACTAGCCCAAAAATCAACCCAAATCACTTGACCTTTATAACTGGATAACGTCGTTGAAACTTGGTCATTCTTTAATGGCAGTTGCCATTGAGCATCACTAATGGATTGGGCCGCCATTGCAGAAGGTTGCCATATCACCAATCCAAAAACACACACGGCTAATAACTTTTTAAACATATTTCTATTCCCTTAACAAAATTAACTAAACAATAAATTTCAAACCCTAATCATCATCGCCATAACCGCTGTTTGATGCCGCAGCATTTAACGATGCTTGTGACGCTGCCACCTTAACCTTATCAATGTAAGCACCCGTTGCTTTATCGTAATTGGTTTTATCTGTCTGGGACATTTGCTCTAATTGCGCTTGAAAGTGATTACTCGCTGCTGTCTCACTCGCCGCCTGTAACCGACTGGCAGCTTCACCGGAATATAACGCATTGATGACCGGTGTGGCAGCCGATTCAAAGGTTGAACTATTGGCAAAATCAATATAGGTTGTGTTAATGGCCGTTAAGTCATTGGGTAAATTAATGCCATTAGTCGGATCTTGGTCATCATCTAAACTCATTAATAACCTAACTCGGTTAATAACCGGTGCGTCAGTTGGTGAATAAGACTCCACCACCGTATTTTGAACGGTCTTACCCGTTGTGGATTGAGTACCGGAAACACTGGTGATGGTATTCGTGGCAATCACCACTTTGGGTTCAACAACTGCGGTTAGCGTTTGGGGCGTTACCACCCCTTGACAAATTGCTGACCCCAATAACAAATCGCCGATTTTAAAATCAGTAACCTCTCCACTATTACAATAAAATCCACCACCAATGCCGGTGATCCCTTCTTTAGAAGGCGATTGATAATGCAGTCCGGAAACAGGCGCATCTAAAAACTTTGCGGTAATCGTTTGAATGTCTGCTGTCGCTAAAATCCCCGTAAAAGGGTCATAAGGGCTTTCTGAAACAGGAATCGTTCCGGTTTTTGGATCTCCCCCGCAGCCGGCTAATAAACCACCGGATAATAACCCAATGGTTAATTTTAATGCACTTGGTTTCATGAAATTATCCTCTTAAACTTTCATGTACGCATTATAAATTAAGCTACCTTAATGGTAGCTTAATTTCATGACCCGAGTT
>PEWX01000100.1:0-1019 GCA_002779995.1 Piscirickettsiaceae bacterium CG07_land_8_20_14_0_80_44_28 | reverse complement strand
CATGGTCATCATCATCTTCATGGTCATCATCGTTTTCATAGTTATTGTTTGATGTGTTATTTTCATCATATTCATCATAACTACCGGTGCTTGTATCGTAGGTTGCTGGTAGTCCACTCACTGACTTCTGGAAATGAGTCAAAGCCGCTGTCTTAGTAACCAAACTGCCATTAACCTGCAGTTTATTGAGCACACTCTGAACATCGTTATCAAAGCTCAAGGCCGCAAAATCCAGCGTTGTCGCGGTGACCTTAGCTTGCTCTGTTACCGCAGGCAATGTAATCCCATTGTCTGGATTGGCATCGGTATCCAAAGCCATTAATAAGCGCACTCTATTTAACACCTTGTCGTCATCTTGAAGTACAGGGGCAGCTTGCTTAGACGCAATCGTACCAGACGAAGTCTTAGTGCCGGAGGCATTGGTCGTTGTATTGACGGTTTGTACCGTTTTTAATTCAGCAGCCAACGTTTGCGGGGTAATCACCGCTTGACAAATTGAGGTTCCTAAAGACACCGAGCCAATAACAAATTCAACTTCTTCACCACTGACACAGCTAAAAACCCCATTAGCACCAGTAAATTCATTATAGCTATTCGATTTATATTGCAGGTTACTGACTGGAGAATCGATAAACTGCGCCGTAATAGCAGTTCCTTTGGTTTTACCGGTTATATTGTCAATATAATTACTGAAGCTAGAAGCAGCATCATTTAGATCATTTTCAAGCTGTGTGCCAGTCGTGCCATCAATGCCACCACAACCGGTCAATAGTCCGGCAGATAAAATTCCGGCAGTGAGTTTTAAAGTATTCGTTTTCATAGTCATTTTGAATCCCTATTGATTTGTTCATGCATAGATTAAAACAACAACCTTAAAGCAATCTTAAATAAAGAAAAGTTTTATCAAAAAAGCAAAAAAATGTTCATATAGTTATATGGTTGAGACCTTTGCAAGACCACCTCAAAACTTGACCGATTTCGAAAATCGTCATTTTTTTGAAGTTAATCTCGCATTTGGC
>PEWX01000061.1 GCA_002779995.1 Piscirickettsiaceae bacterium CG07_land_8_20_14_0_80_44_28 | reverse complement strand
GAGTTGTTTTACCATGGTCTACGTGACCAATCGTACCAACGTTTACGTGCGGCTTACTACGTTCAAACTTTTCTTTTGCCATGATGCAAACTCCGTTAAAAACAGCGACAGACCTTGATTAGCCACGCCCGCCTATGATGAAAAATGGAGCTCTCAATCGGAATCGAACCGATGACCTCATCCTTACCATGGATGCGCTCTACCTACTGAGCTATGAGAGCAAATATTAAAAAGGCCCTCACCACTAATTTGTTCTAAAACAAAATAATAAAGAGAGCCTGAAATTGGAGCGGGTAGGGGGAATTGAACCCCCCTCATCGGCTTGGAAGGCCGAGGTAATAGCCAATATACGATACCCGCATAATGTAAACAACTGAATGGTGGAGGGTAGTAGATTCGAACTACTGAAGGCGTTGCCAGCAGATTTACAGTCTGCCCCCTTTGGCCGCTCGGGAAACCCTCCCAATCAAATTGATGGGCGTATTTTAATTGAAAATCCTTTAGTGTCAAGCAAAATTCCGTTTTTTCTGCCTTGGCATGACATACATTTTGCTGCTTCGAGCGATTCAAAACAATGAAACAATCCGCCTTTGCTATAACAGACTCGAAGCATTGCTTCTTTTGCTTTAAAATAAGCCTTTACTTCAACTTAGTACACTGTATGCAAACCCTTTGTCACCTCAATCAATTTTATTGCCTCTATCAAGATGACGCCATTGTGGCCATCCATAAGCCTGCAGGCTTACTGACGCACCCCACCAAACTGGATCGGGACGAAACCCAATTCGCGGTTAATCTTACCGAGGATTCAATCAACCAAAAAGTCTATCCTGTTCACCGCCTAGACAAAGCCACATCCGGAATACTATTATTTGCATTGAGTTCAACACCTGCTCGACATCTCAGCAAACAATTTAGCACCCATCAAATCGACAAACACTATTTAGCTATTTGTCGAGGATGGATTGACGATTCCGGAAAAATCGACCACCCTTTGCAATATAAAAACGACCCCATTGCCGAACGAGATCGAAAAACCAAACCGCCACAAACCGCTATTACAGAGTATCAATGCCTTGCACACAGTGAAGTCAATCACGCCATGGGGTCTTATCCAACACAACGCTATAGCCTTGTAAAACTGACGCCAAAGACCGGCAGAAAATACCAATTGCGCCGCCATTTAAATCATACCAGCCATCCGATTATTGGGGATGTCCAATACGGTGATCGCCATCATAACCACTTTTTTGATGAATGGTTTGGGCATCACCGACTATACTTAGCTGCGACGGAATTGCACTTCACCCACCCAACCACTCAAAGCCCCATGCAGTTAACTGCAACATTAGAAACAACCTTTAAAACCACCTTGAGCACTCTCAATTGGCGCCAAAAACACCCAGGCCTGGCCATTTCTCACTGCGACCCTAATTAAAAACTTCGAGTTTGTATAATAGTCAAACAGAATCAAAGGAATACTATGACTAATTGGACAGAAAAACTTCATTTTGACCAGACCCATATCTGGCATCCCTACGCTAAGATACCCAATCACACGCCTCCTTTAGCGGTCACCCAAACCCAAGGTTCTATCATCACCCTTAATACAGGACAAACGCTCGTAGATGGCATGAGTTCTTGGTGGGCAGCATTACATGGCTACAACCATCCACACATTCAAAAAGCCATGATTGAGCAAATCAAAACCATGCCCCACATCATGTTTGGCGGTCTAACACACGAACCCGCTATTGATTTAGCACAGCGCCTGGTTCAACTCACCCCAACTTCATTGCAAAAAGTATTTTTTTCTGACTCAGGCTCAGTGGCGATGGAAGTCGCCATTAAAATGGCACTGCAATATTGGATCAGTTTAAACCAACCTCGAAAAAATCGCTTACTGACTCTCAAGAAGGGTTATCACGGTGACACCTTTGCCACCATGGCCATTTGTGATCCAGACAACGGTATGCACACGCTATTTTCTGACATGCTCACCCCCCATTTTTTCGCTCCCGCACCGCAGATGGGATTTGATAAAGCTTCCAACAATGAAGATATTTATGCCCTAAAAACCCTACTTGAACGACATCATACTGAAATTGCTGCTGTGACGTTAGAACCCATTGTCCAAGGTGCCGGCGGCATGCGGTTTTATCGCCCTGACTACTTAAAACAAGTCAGGGCATTATGTGATCAATTTGATACGCTGTTAATCGCTGATGAAATCGCAACAGGGTTCGGGAGAACAGGAAAACTATTCGCCTGCGAATGGGCAAACATCTGCCCTGACATCATGGCGCTGGGGAAAACGCTTACGGGAGGACATATCACCTTAGCCGCAACCTTAACCACTGAAAAAATCAGTGAGACCATTAGTCACGGCACCCCCGGACTGCTCATGCATGGCCCGACCTATATGGCCAATCCCCTTGCTTGTAGAGCGGCAACGGCTAATATTGATGTACTGCTCGACTCGCCATGGCAAGACAATGTTGCCCGTATAGAACAACATTTACAACAAACCCTTTTACCGCTTAAACGCCTGGACGGCGTAAAAGATACTCGTGTTCTGGGCGCCATCGGAGTCATCGAGCTGGAAAGTGCCGATCTTGGCGAAACCATCCAAAAGCTCGCCGTGTCGCAAAATGTCTGGATTCGCCCTTTTGGCAAACTCATTTACACCATGCCCGCATACAATATTCCGACACAACAACTCAACCAACTAACAGATGGCATCTGCTTTGCGGTGACGCAAGCACTGTGTTTATCTGCCCAATAACACCTTGGTGAGAACAACCAGCCCATACTTTTCTGAGGCTGGTTTGCAACTAGGATTTAGATTGCTTTAACGCTAACTCAAGCCGTTTACGTTCTTCTATCCAGGTTTTTTTTGCAAAATCGACATTCATGCACTCATAACAATGGGTTTTAAAAATACCCAACTTAGCAAGAATCCAGTGCAATTTACAACCCAAACAAAAACCAAACACCGCCTCCAACCACATCAACCCAAAGCACACCCACACGAGTAACGGAATAAAAGACGGCATCCAGTTAGCGTTGGTCGGCAATAAGGTTGTCGCAAACACATTATTCACAAAACGGGCAAAACTGTCAGGGTTGAAAAACAACAGACATCCGGAAATCAGTGCAGCACCGATCATCCAAGCAAACCGTTTGGGTTTCAGCGGCTCCCATGTCGGCGGAATATTTCGCGTAAAAAACGTCGCTAAATGAATGGTTGGCGAAAAATAAGCGGTTTTAACAAACATCCCCGCCAACATTTCAAACAAACCATAAAACAACACCCAAGTCGGCACGGTATAATCAAATGCCGTTTTATAAGCCTGAACCGTAAAAATAACACGTAAATCATCTGTTAAATCGAAGGTTTCTTCGGTCAACCCACTCGGTAACACCGTCCAAGTCGGCGCAAATACCGTCGTCAGCAACACCGTTACCATATACACGGGTAGCAACAACAATAAACCCGCACGCAACCGCACCGCATGATGATTAATAAACACGATTTTTTCTGTTGGGTCTCTAAACCACAAATATTTAAAATGATAATGCATTCTTTTTCCCTCAAAAGCCCTACACGCTTTGCAAATATTAAATTATGACGGCTATTTTAATCTAAGCTAATCCAAAGAATCTTACCCTTTCAGCTAAATTCACAATTGATGCTCAATCGCGCCACACCACCCGAACAATAAAGCGCTAAACAATCCTTTTATGGCAAGCATTTACGGTAGAATTAAACAATCATCTCGTGCCTCAAGGAAATCACCATGGACAATTTTAACGAGTTTCTAGACCTACTAAAATCTTTAATCCGACAACCGAGTGTTGTAGGCGCTGAACATGCCTTTTTTAGAGTCTTGCAACGAGAACTAGAAGAGCGGGGTGCAAAAGTTACTTGGTACGAAGGCCTGCTGGTCGCACAAGGTGAACAGCCGGATCGCTGTCACTTTTCCAGCCATATCGACCGTCATGGGCTGATGTGCACAGGCCCAAATGAATTTCAATTTGCCGCCTTCATTGCAGGAAAGAAAACCACCTTACTGGGGAATGATGTCGGTAATGAACTTAAGCTGACACTAATGAACCGTTTTGAAAACACCCCCGTACTGGCCTATGAACCTTGGTCTGGGGCATACCGAGGTTCCGGCATTATTAATAACGCTTATATTTGTGAATTTCGTCAAAACCTAATTTTTGAAGTGGACGGCCTAGAACATCTTGTCGCCGGAACACCCGTTGGGTTTTTGGACAAACTTCGTACTGACCAAGACTTCCTGTCCGGGCAACTAGACAACGTCTTAACCGCAGCAATGCTGGTACACCTGTTTAGTTTAGGGTTTCAAGGCACCGCCTTTTTTACCGCTGAAGAAGAGTCAGGCGGCAGTTGGCGTTACTTGCTGGAATGGTACCGTCGCTTTGGCGAATCCACCAACAACCTCTATGTACTCGACACCAGTCCTTATCGAAACCGTGAAGAAGCGGATAAACAACTGGTAGTCCTTCGCAATAAAGATGAACATGCGGAATTTCATCCTGAGACGACCCAAAACCTTGCCCGACTCTGTGCAGACCTAGACATTCCATTTAGCTTTAAAGATCAATATATTGAACGTCTCAATCAACAGACATTAGGCACTGGCCAACCTAAAATGGGTATTGGGCGCACAGAATTAGGTCGCATTACCGCTAATTCAAATGGACTGGTTCATGGCACCACATTGCAGATACCCACAACGGGTTATCACACCATGAATGAGACGGCATCCATCACTTCGGTAAAGGCATTTTTACAGTTGATTTGTCAGCTCGGCAATTTATAGCCAGCGTTTCCACCGGAAATAGAATATCTGTAAAATAACCAATATTCCCATCACAAAGGTCAAATACCAAAAAGCATTGGTATTTTCGACACCCGGCATCCCGCCAACATTGATACCGAATAACCCGGTGAAAAACCCTAATGGCAAAAAGATGGCCGTTATCATCGACAGCACATATAACCGACTGTTTAATTCCTCAGAAATCCGATTTTGCAATTCCTCCTGAGCGACCACCGCTCTTTCACGCAAAGCTTCTAAGTCTTCTAAGTGTCGGGTAATACGATCCACCACCTCGCGAAGATAGGTTCGCTCAGACTGATTCAGCCACGCGAGCTTTTCCAACGAAAACCCCAGCAACGCATCCTTTTGCGGTGCAATATAACGACGCAACGCAATGACTTGACGTCGAAACTCACTTAATTCAGATCGCAAAGTCGCTTGATGCGACTCGATAACAGACTCCTCCAACTGCGCCATCTGCTCATCAAAATCGTCCAATACCCGACCAATCTTGCGCGTCATACTGGAAGCCAGCTCAACCAACAACTCAGCAGTAGAACAAGGCCCCTTACCTCTTGTAAAAGCCGATACTACCTCGTTAACCGCAACCAAATTTCGTCTTCTTGTTGAAATCAATCGATGATCATCACGCCATAAGCGCAATGCAACCATATCATCCGGATCTGACTGCGAATTTAAGTTCACCCCGCGCCAAGCGATTAACACCCCATTTTCTTGCGGACTGAATCTAGGGCGCGAACCGCCGCTGAGTAGCGTCTCAACTATCGCCTCATCCAACTGGCTGGATGTTTCAAACCAAACCCGAACTTCAGCAACCGTATAATCAAAATGCAGCCAAAGCTCTCCATCAGCAGGATTCCAGTTTTGAACAGCCTGCCAATCTAAGGATTTGGCGCCACCTTGCCCATCCAGTAATAGCGCATGGATTAATCCTTTCATAGCGCCTCCTTATTTGAAAAAGTTAAGGGGTGATGATTTCGAAATCGTGAGACATTTCAACCGATGCTTCTAGCATTTTTGAAACCGAACAATACTTTTCTGCTGAAAGATTAACCGCTCTTTCGACTTTTTTAGGGTTTAAATCCTGCCCGGTAATTTTAAAATGTACATGAATTTTAGTAAATACTTTGGGGATACTGTCGGAACGTTCAGAGCGAATTTCAACCTGGCAATCCTCAACAGCCTGTTTGGCCTTTTGCAACATCATTATCACATCAATACTCGTGCAACCCCCCAGGCCAAGTAGCACCATTTCCATCGGACGTGCCCCTTTATTTTCCCCTCCGACTTCAGGCGCCGCATCCATCAATACCGAATGACCACTTTCTGTCGTGCCCTCAAATGCCATTCCACCTTGCCACTTTATATTTATTGTCATCGATTCCTATCCTTTATTCATCCGCTGAATGGTCAATCAAATCTTCAACCACCACCACCTTCGGTTTAGGATAATAGTTAAATTCCGAAGCCGATGCAATGGTATAAGCGCCCATTTGCTTGGCAATTAAGATATCACCCACAGTCAAATCGGGCAACTCAATATCCTCATCCACCACATCCACACTATCACAGGTTGGCCCAGCCAAGACGCTCGGATAAAAATCGCCGGTCGGATCGACCGGCTTTAAAGGAGAAATCGGATATTTTGCATGGTCATACATTTGACCACTTAAAGCACCATAGACGCCATCATCTAAATAATACCAAGTCCGTGCGCCTCGTTTGGCTTTACCCACCACCCGAATGAGTTCAATCATAGAAGGTGCCGATATGAAACGACCTGGCTCAGCAAACACTTTAACCGATGCGGGCAACTCTGCTAAAGCCTCGACAATCGTCGCACAGAAATCCTCAATCGGCATTACCGGACCTTGATAAGATACCGGAAAACTCCCGCCGATATCCAACCACTTCCAATGCACATGATCCATTTCCTTCATGGCCGAAATTGAAGCCTGCACAGCATTAACTTGCGCAAAAGGAGATAGGGACTGCGAACCAACATGAAAGGATAAACCAGATACCATTATGCCATTTTCCACGGCCAAATTGACCAGGCCTGGTAATTCTTCCAAGGCAGAACCAAATTTACGCGATAAATCGACAACAGCATCTTGGCTGCGGAAGCTGACTCGAATCATCAGCTCCACTTCATCTTTATAGGGAATAAACTTCAGCACTTCATCCGGATTATCGACCACAAAACGCGTGCAACCAAAATCCAACGCATGACGAATTTCCCGGTCTTTTTTAATCGGGTGCGTATGAATACACTGGTGCCCTTCAACACCCAGCCCTTTCACCAAATCGACCTCGCCAGCCGTTGCCAAATCAAAACTGCCACCCAACTTTTTAAGTCTCCGAATCACGGCTGGGTGCGCAAGTGACTTAATGGCGTAAAACAACTCAACGCCCGGCAAAGCATTTTTCAGCGCATGGTACTGATATTCCACTTCCTGTAAGTCCAAAACCAAAAACGGGGTCTCATGTTGCTTCAATAAGTCCCTTAAGGTTGAGCGATCGAATTGCTCAAGCTCATCTGGATGTGTCTGTTCGGCAAAATGCTGAACAAGTTCTGCTGTGTTCAATTTATGTTATTCTCCAAAAGGCTAATGCCTGTAAATTAAGGTCTCACTTAGGGTTGTATTGCTTGTTGTACATACTTGGGTAACGCAAATGCGCCGATATGAAGTTCTGGCGTATAAAAACGCGTTTCAATGGCTGATGCATCATAACGTGATCGAATCTTATCAACGGAATGTTGTTTTAAATTCAGGTCATCCGTAGCCCAAGCAAACGTCATAATCCCACCGACATAAGTTGGCACCGCTGCTGAATAAAAACTGGTCTCTTTAAACAACGGGGTTAGTCGTTTAAACGTCGTGGTGACTTCGTGCGTCTGCATAAAACTAACGCCATTCTGAGCGACAAAAACACCCCCATCATTTAAGCAAGCTTGAATGCCTTGATAAAAACGCGACGTAAACAAAACTTCTCCAGGCCCAATCGGATCGGTTGAGTCAGAAATAATCACATCAAATTTTTCCGTCGTGTCATTGACAAAATCGACACCATCAGCGATAACAATATTTGCTTTTGGATGATCAAAAGCCCCCGCAGAATGATTCGGTAAATAACGCACACACATATCTATCACCTGCTGATCGATTTCAACTTGAGTGACTGAGTCTACCGTTGCGTGCTTTAACACTTCTCTCAAAATGCCGCCATCCCCCCCACCAATAATCAACACCTTTTTGGCATCACCATGTGCCAACATCGGTACATGCGTCATCATTTCATGATAGATAAACTCATCTTTTTCGGTGGTTTGAATCACCCCATCCAACGCCATGACCGTTCCCCATTGGTCATTTTTAAAAATAACCAAGTGCTGGTGCCCTGTATCCACTTCAAACAGCACTTCATTCATGACAAACTGCTGTCCCCAGCTTGGATAAAGCGTTTCCAGATAGGCTTTTTGCTGATTAACCTTGTTTGTCATTAATAACTTCCCCGCGCAGAATATTCTCTACGCCAACTTTAGAGGGCGTAAAAGCTGCTTCTAATACTTCAATCGCTTTGGCTGGCTCGGAGTCACCACACATAAACACATCAAACGCCGCATAGTTACGCTCAGGCCAACTGTGCACACTGATATGGGACTCAGCCAATACCGCCACACCTGAAATGCCGCCATTGGGTGTAAAGTGGTGCAAATGAATATGTAATAACGTTGCCTTGGCTTTTTCCACTGCTTCACGTAAGGCCTTTTCCATACGCGACAAATCATCTAAATGGGAGGCACCCCAAAAATCGGCAATCAAATGAGTGCCTGCAAAGGTTTTCCCATCTCTACAAATAAAGTGATCTAAAATTTGGTCTTCAATCGCCTGGTTATGTGTTGGCCAGCTATCATCGATTACGGTGGTTTTTTCAACAACTTCAAAATGGTCGTTAGCCGTGACCAGGACGTTTTCTGAATTTGACATCTAAGGAATACCTTATAAAACACCCGCAGAAAAGAAATGCATACGGATGAATGATTAATAAAAGTCCACAAACAAAGGCATAGTTTGATGAACCCCAACCACTTGATATCTCAATAATGCCAAGATCGCAAGTGAGGATATAACCATTTTTCTTTTGGAAAAAAGGACAGCGTATTATTCTCCTTTTTTCATTGTTTGCAAGCACTTTTTTGATATTTTCATATTTTTTAAGTCTGAGTCACCACAACAAAAAAAACAATAGGTTTCAAATACTTAAAATTTTGTAATACGTCCCTTCTTTACCCTATCCTAATACATTATTTTGGCTTGCAATCAGGGGCAGGACAATGTAATTGGGCAGTCATTTGAGGCGAGCTTGACTGCATTTCAGCCAGCGTCGCTTGTAAATTTAGGTTATTGGGTTCAAGTTGTAAACCACATTGTGCGGCTTTAACCGCTGCTGCATGACACTTTTCCGCCTGTAAAACATAAGCATAATTATTCCACATTTCCGTGACCGATGAAAAACGCGGCATAATTGAATTAAAGCGGATTAATGCTTCAGCTGTCCGTTTTTGCTGATAATACAAATTGGTCAACGCCAACCAGGTATTTTGTTGTTCAGGCCACTTTTGAGTCGCAGTCTGATAGGCTTTTTCCGCTGCATCGAATTGCCGAACAGTTTCTAAGTCATAAGCAGCTTGCAACCATCTTGAAAGCGTTGCAGTCGCGGGTAAATGGGTGGGTGCGGTGACCACTAACCCCCAATAGCTTGAACGCAGCCAGGTTTGTTCAAAATTTGCAAGGGACGTTTGCCAGCGACGAGTCGTTCCCGAGCGCAAGGTGATTTGTGACGAGTTCAAATCATAGCCTACCACCACTGAAAAATGCCATAGCGGATAACTATCTAAGCCGATATTCTGTAGTACCAAAACAGGGTTCCCCGCCTCAACTTCTTTTAGCAAACTTTCTAAATCAGGCTGAAGAATATAAGCAACCTGCCCATATTGTCGTGCGGCAGCCATGATTTCTAACTGGAAACTCCCTTGGCGCTCGGGCACATAAATGGCGGAAACCAATGTTTCAGGTAACACCTTGATCTGTTGATAATTCAGAACGGTGGCCAGTGCAGCGGGACCACATTGATATTTTTCTTGAGGGAAGAACGGCACTGCCGAAAGTTCAACCGATGGTTTAACCGGCATTGAGTTTCGTTCAAACAACGCTTTGGTTTGTGGCGCGGTCGCGCAGCCAGACACGCTTAAATAAAGGAATAAAAGTAAAACACCCGAACAAAGTCGGGTGTTTATTTGGAAATGTAAATACACTTTATGTGCGACGCATTAAATGGGATCAACAAAGTCAAAGATATCCGTCGCACCCACCGCATCGGTCACGATAAATACAATAAATAGCAATAACAGAATCCCAAGCGCATCGGCACCAGCGGGGATTTGCCCCATCTGATGATCCAATTGTGCGACTTCTGCATCCGTTAAAGCGGCCATACGCTGTTGAACATCTGCAGGCGTCACGCCCATCTCAATCATCTGTGCCTGCACATCAGCACGTTGCATCATCGCGCTCAAAGTAACCCGCTCTGAATCCATTGACTGTTTTTCAACTAATTGTTGTGTATTCAACATTGCTGCCTGAACGGGTAGCATAAAAATACTCATCAGTGATAGTAATACACTCATTGCAATTGTCTTTCTCATTTCCAGACTCCTTTTTTGGTTAGTCCGTCATCTAGAATACCTGATAGATTTGAGAAATCAAAGACATAAATAATATAGTTTAAAGAACAGGATCAAATTACAAACTAAAGAGTTCAGCCAACTTCTCACCGGGATTATCTGCGCGCATAAAAGCCTCTCCCACCAAGAAACTATTGACCTGATGTTGACGCATTATCATCACATCTTCTGGCGTTAAAATACCACTTTCTGTCACCACGATTCGATCATCCTCAATCATCTCCAGCATGCGAATGGTGGTCTCCAATGACACATCAAATGTATGCAAATCGCGGTTATTGATGCCAATCATCGGCAAAGGCAAGCGTAATGCGCGTTCCATCTCTTCTTCATTATGCACTTCAATGAGAACATCCATCCCCAAATGTAATGCCGTTTCTGTGAGTTCTGACATCTGAGCATCGCCAATGGCTGCCGCAATCAATAAAATACAATCCGCACCGATCACGCGTGCTTCATACACTTGATAGTCATCGACGATAAAATCTTTACGAATAATCGGCAAGCCTACGGCGTCATGAACCTGTTGCAAATATGTATTCGAACCTTGAAAGAAATCTTGGTCGGTTAACACCGATAAACAAGCAGCGCCATGTGCTTCATAACTTTTGGCAATCTCAACCGGGTCAAACGGGTCGCGTAACACCCCTTTGCTCGGCGAGGCTTTTTTGATTTCCGCAATCACCGCCGATTGCCCAGCTTCCAACTTTGCTTGCATGGCATCGGCAAACCCTCGCGTGGGAGAGGTTGCCATCATCAATGCTTTTTGTTTCATCTCTCTTAACGGAATGCGTTCGCAACCTGCTTGTATTTCTTCTAGCTTACGGAAAATGATTTTCTTTAGAATGTCAGGTGTTTGCGTCATGGTTTTTTCTCTAATCAATAGGCTCATGGTCGATATAAATACCCAGGCCTGGGTATTTTTCGGTTATTTTTAAGGGTTAGAAGGGGGTAATTGGTTTGTTTCTTCTATAAAACGATGAAACAAAGTCTGTGCCTGACCATTGGCAATGACATCTCTGGCCATCTGAATCCCTTGTGAATATTGGTTGGCTATACCGGAAACATAAATAGAAGCACCGGCATTTAAACAGACGATATCAACTGCCGCAGGATGATTATTTGCAAAAACCGCTTCAATAATCTGAAGACTGTCTGCCGCAGACTCAATTTTCAGCTCGCTCAAATCTTGATGATGAACGCCAAAATCAGCAGGGTTAATTTGCCATTGACGGATCACGCCATCTTTAAGCTCTGCAACATCGGTTATACCGGCAATACTAATCTCATCCAAGCCATCCTGAGCATGCACGATCATCACATGCTGGGAGCCTAATTTTTTAAGGACTTCGGCAAACGGCACTAATAATTTCACATCGTATACACCCAATACTTGAGCGGGCGCTTGTGCCGGATTGGTTAAAGGACCTAATAAATTAAAGACGGTTCTAACACCGATTTCTCGACGGACACCGATGACATGTTTCATCGCGCTATGATGGGCGGGTGCATACATAAAACCGACCCCTAAGGTCTCCACACACTCTGCCACCTGTTCCGGTGCCAGTTCCAAATTCACGCCCGCTTGCTCCAACAAGTCCGCGCTGCCAGATTGACTGGACACTGAACGACTGCCATGTTTTGCAACCTTAGCACCTGCAGCCGCCGCCACAAAAGCGGAAGCGGTTGAGATATTAAAGGTGTTTGCGCCATCGCCCCCAGTCCCACAAGTATCGACTAAATGGGTGCGTTGGGTGATATGTACCGGGGTTGCCAGTGATCGCATAACCGATGCCGCAGCCGTTATTTCTATTACCGTCTCCCCCTTGGCGCGAAGGGCAATTAAAATGGCCGCTATCTGTGCAGGGGTTGCGATTCCAGACATTAACATTTGCATCACATCACGCATCTGTTGCGTGGTTAAATCTTCACCCTTTAATAATTGTTCAAGTGCATCTCTTAATTGCATGGCAAGTCCTAACAGTTGCTTATTGCGCGTCTTTTTGCGCTAAAAAATTTTTTAACATGGCGTGGCCTTGTTCGGTCAAAATGGATTCTGGATGAAATTGCACTCCTTCAATCGCCAAGGTTTTATGCCGAACACCCATAATTTCGTCTCTATCCCCATTAGGCAATTGCGTCCAAGCGGTAACTTCCAAACAGTCCGGCAAGCTTTGTTGCTCAATAACCAGTGAATGATATCGCGTCGTCTCCACCGGATTTGGCAACCCTTGAAACACCCCAAGGTTATGATGATAAACGGGCGAGGTTTTACCATGCATGACCTGTTTCGCGCGGACAATCCGCCCACCAAACGCTTGGCCAATACTTTGGTGCCCCAAACAAACACCTAAAATGGGTATCTTACCCGCAAAATGTTGAATGGCCGCAATCGAAATACCTGCTTCACTTGGGGTGCAAGGACCCGGAGAGATCACCAAATAATCAGGTGCAAGAGTTTCAATACTTTCAATATCAATCTGATCATTGCGGTGGACGTGTACATCTTGCCCTAATTCACCAAAATACTGCACTAGGTTATAGGTAAAAGAATCGTAATTATCAATCATTAATAACATGCTGTTTTATCTTCCTTTGCCTATCAACGATGTCCAACATCAGGATTATCGGTTTTTAAACCTTTTGTAACAAACTCTGCCGCTTTAAAGATAGCTCGCCCTTTATTTAAGGTTTCATCCCATTCTGACTGAGGAACTGAGTCAGCGACCACCCCTGCACCGGCTTGTACAAACAAACGGCCATCTTTAATCACCGCTGTGCGAATCGCAATGGCCGTATCCATATTGCCATGCCACCCTAAATAGCCGACTGCTCCAGCATAAACGCCACGTTTTACCGGCTCTAGCTCATCAATGATTTCCATGGCTCGAATTTTCGGCGCGCCAGAAACCGTTCCGGCGGGAAATGTTGCCCTCAACACATCCAAAGAAGACATACCGGGCTTGGCTTGCCCATTCACATTTGAAACAATATGCATGACATGTGAATAGCGTTCTACAATCATTTTTTCAGTCAACTCAACCGAACCGACTTGGGCAATACGTCCAACATCATTTCGCCCCAAATCAATCAACATTAAATGTTCCGCCAACTCTTTTGGATCGGATAGCAAATCCACTTCTAATGCGTGATCCTTTTCCGGGGTCAATCCACGACGCCGTGTTCCGGCAATCGGCCTAACGGTAACGGTGTTATCTTCCAGTCGCACCAAAATTTCAGGGGATGAACCGACGATTTGCAAATGCCCTAAATCTACAAAAAACATATAAGGAGAAGGGTTGAGATAGCGTAATGCCCGATATAAATCGATTGGTGCTGCATCAAAATCAACTGACATTTGCTGTGAAATCACAACCTGCATAGCATCGCCGGCAAGGATATAGTCTTTAATCTTGCCAACCGCTTCTTTAAACGCTTGCTCGCCAAAGCTGGACACAAAATCTTGTTCCGTTAACGCCTCTGCTTGAGGCAGATCATTTGGCATCATCATCGGTTGACTAATCATCTTGGCAATTTCAACGACACGCGATTCTGCTTTTGAATAAGCATTTTGTTGCGCCAAGTCGGCATGCACAATGACATGAACCTGACCACTTAAATTATCGAAAACCACGATTTCTTCCGATACCAACAGCTGAATATCGGCCGCTTCAATATCATCCTTTTCAGGCTGAGAATGACGTAGACGGGGTTCAATATAACGAACGGTGTCATAACCGAAATACCCAACCAACCCACCGGTAAAGACAGGCAATCCTGCTGGCTCATAAACGTTAAAACGAGACTGAAAAGCCGCCACCCAAGCCAAAGGATCATCTGACATTTGTTGTTCGATCAATTGATCGCCATCAAATAAAGACACTTGATTGCCGATAATTTCCAATCGCTTGGCACAAGGCAAGCCAATAATGGAGTAACGACCCCATTTATCTCCGCCCTGAACCGACTCAAATAAATAACTATTGGGTTGATTTGCGACCTTATGATAAACACTTAAAGGGGTATCATAATCCGACAAGATGGTTCGCATCACTGGTGCGGTTTTATACCCCTGCATAAACAAGTCGGCAAAATGCGCATCAGTCATTTTTACCCCCCTTCTTTTGCTGGCGTTAGCGCAGATTTCCGAACAAACTTTCTTAACTGAATCGTTTGATAAAGACCTGTCATAGAGCACCAAAAAGGCTTCGTCAATAGGATTAAAAAGGCTTTTAAAAACGATTTCATTCAGGTCACTCCCTTGGCTTCAGAATGACTTTGCAGCTAAGTAGTCTGGCAATTCCATAAAAGAATCCATCACCGCATCGGGTTGATAGTTGCGAATATCTTCACCATGGTTATAGCCATAAGTCATACAAAAAATATCAAAGCCGGCGGCACGTGCAGCCTTAACATCAGATTGAGAATCTCCAATCATCAGTGCGTTTTCAGGTGCAATCCCCAACTTTTCGGCGGCATAAAGCAGTGGCATCGGATGAGGCTTTTTCTCAGCACAGGTATCACCAGAAACCACCACTTCAAAATAATCATACAAACCTTTATCTTTCAACAACGGCACCGTAAAAGCTTCTGCTTTATTGGTGACACAAGACACGCCATACCCTTGAGCCTTCATCCATTCGATACCTTCTACTACGCCATCATAGACACGGCTTCTTTGAGACGTATTAACTTGGTATAAATCAAGGAAAATAGGATAAGCTTGATCCATCAATGATGCTTCCGGCATCCCCTCTACCGAATTGACCAGCGCTCTTTCCACTAAACGCTGAACCCCATTGCCAACCCAGTCACGCACAGCCGCTTCACCGCGGGTCGGTAAATTGAGTTGTTTCATCATTTCATCCACGCAATAGGCTAAATCAGGCACACTATCAATAAGAGTGCCATCTAAATCAATCAAAATGAACTCGGGCTTAATTTTTTGTTGTGTCATATTTTTTTCCATTTTATTGGCGGCCAAGCCCATTAAGGTGTTGGGATTAGAACGCAAAACGCCAGTTTGGACTGGCGTTTATGGCTTCAATCGCAAGTCTTTACGGCTTAAGCGTTAGCCAACGCTTCTCGCATCTGCTGAATAACGGTATCGTATCGATTAGCATCAGACGCATTGGCCTTGCCAAAAATACCAGAACCAGAGACAAAGGTGTCACACCCGGCCGCAGCAACTTCTGCAATATTTTCCACTTTCACGCCACCGTCAATTTCTAAACGAATATCACGCCCGGAAGCATCAATCATTTGTCGAACGGCTTTTAATTTTTCTAACGCTTGGGGAATAAAAGCTTGACCACCAAATCCGGGGTTGACCGACATAATTAAAATCATATCAATCTTATCCATAACGTGCTCTAAATAACTCAAAGACGTCGCAGGGTTAAAGACTAGCCCGGCTTTACAACCTTCACCTTTGATTAACTGCAATGAGCGGTCAACATGCTCAGAGGCTTCTGGATGAAAAGTAATATAGTCCGCACCCGCTGATGCAAAGTCAGGGATAATACGATCAACCGGCTTCACCATCAAATGCACATCAATCGGCGCTTTAACCCCCTCCCGATCCATAAAGTTTTTTAGCGACTCACAGACCAAAGGGCCAATGGTTAAATTAGGGACATAATGATTGTCCATCACATCAAAATGCACTACATCAGCACCTGCTGCAATCACATCTTTCACATCCTTTCCAAGTTGTGCAAAGTCTGCAGATAAAATTGATGGTGCAATCCAATTTTCTTTTTTCGCCATGTTCAAAACCCTTTCTTTAATATCAAAAATAAATTTAAACTATTTTAACAGGCTTCCCCCTTTTTTAAAAAGAAAACATTCCGCGATTGCCAGGATTGCCAATAAAGTTCCAATAAAACTCACCTACCCCATCCAAAGATGCGCTAAAATCGTCTTATTCTCAATAGTGTTTTAGCCGATTCGCTATGAGATCTTCACTTTAAAGTGGCCTGTCACCAACTAACATAACTTAGGGTATTTTATGCGTCCTCTTTTTGAGTCTTCTCTCACCAGCTTGCCTCTAATCAACAAGGGTAAAGTACGAGACCTTTACGATATTGATGACCAGCATCTATTAATTGTCACCACCGACCGAATTTCAGCTTTTGATGTCGTTTTGCCAACACCGATACCGGGAAAAGGGCGTATCCTCACTGAGACTGCACAATTTTGGATGCATAAGGCTCAGTCGATACTGCCAAATCAACTGTCAGATGATCTTAAATTTGCTGACATCCTAACGCCTGAAGAATTGCTACAACTAGACGGACGCGCCATGATTGTTCGCAAACTCCGACCCCTTCCTGTAGAAGCTATCGTGAGAGGCTATCTCGTTGGCTCTGGTTGGAAGGAATACAAAAAGAAACAAACCGTTTGCGGCATTGCCCTTCCAAAAGGGTTAAAAAAAGCCGAAAAACTTCCACAGCCCCTATTCACCCCATCCACTAAGGCTGAATTAGGACAGCACGATGAAAATATCTCTTTTGATGAAGTCGTCGCACGCATTGGCAAAGAAAAAGCAGAGAAGATACGGGATTACAGCTTAGCACTATACAAAATGGCTGCTGACTTTGCGATTGAACGCGGCATTATTATTGCAGATACCAAATTTGAATTTGGTGAAGATGAAAATGGCACTATCCATTTAATTGATGAAGCCTTAACACCGGATAGTTCTCGTTTTTGGCCAGTCAACAGCTATCAGGTTGGCAAAAACCCTGAAAGCTTTGATAAACAATTTATCCGTGACTACCTAGAAACCTTAGACTGGGATAAAACAGCACCTGGCCCTGAATTGCCTGAAGACGTTGTGGAAATGACTTTCCAAAAATATCAAGAAGCCCAATCAAGACTGATGGACAACCCCTAAAGATGGCAATGTCGACAGCTTATACACCCTTACTAGATTGGCTCAAAACCACCCCAACAGGTGGTTTTTTTATAACAGGAACCGATACCGATATTGGCAAAACCTTTGTCGCCTGCCAGCTTGGCCGCTTTTTACAAGAAAAACGGCCAGGCCTGGCCATTTCTGCTCGAAAACCCATCGCCTCTGGCGCCATACGGAATACAGACAATCTTTTATATTCAGATGATGCCATACAACTCCAACAAGCGACAGATCACATAGAATCCTTGCCGACCATTTGCCCCTATTTGTTCGAAGCCGCCATTTCACCGGCTCGCGCGATTAAACAAGCCTCAGAGCAAGGGGGAAAACCTATTACAATTAAAGATCTGGCGATTGCTTGTCAAGTACCTGATCATCATTTTGCATTAGTAGAGGGTGCTGGCGGCATTTACTCTCCTTTAGCCATTGACGGTCTAAACATTGACTTGGCGATGGAATTGCAATATCCCCTTATCTTGGTGGTTGGTAATCGACTCGGTTGTCTCAACCATGCTTTACTAACGGTGGGTGCGATTGAAAAAGCCGGCTTACCATTAGCGCATATTTTCGTGAACAATCTATCAAAAAACGGCGATGGTAATACCGTAATGGATTTACAAAACTTAACCCCTTATCCCATTAGTGAAATTCCCTTTCAGCCAATCTGAGAGACCTTTGCACGAGATGGCTACACCAACAAAAAGGGCTCTCTGAGTTTTTTGGGACATAAAAAAACCCGAGACAAAGCTCGGGTTTTTCGATTCAGACCATACAAAAATTAATTAACTTTTTGATCCAATGCGCCTGAAGCATAACGTGCTTGCATCTCTTCTAAACCTAATGCTTTAATTTTTGAAGCATGCCCTGCACACCCAAAGGCTTCAAAACGAGATTTACAAATTTCCATCATGGCATTTTCAGCTGCGTTGTAAAACTTACGAGGATCGAAGTTCGCTGTGTTTTCTGCTAGGTGCTTACGAATGGCACCCGTTGAAGCCATCCGTAGATCGGTATCGATATTCACTTTACGAACACCATACTTAATCCCTTCAACAATCGCTTCAACAGGAACGCCATAAGTTTGCCCCATATCACCACCATAATTATTGATGATTTCAAGCCATTCTTCCGGAACAGAAGAAGAACCGTGCATAACGAGATGCGTGGTAGGAATACGTTCATGAATCTTACGAATTTGATCGATTTTCAACACGTCATCTGACGGCTTAGAAGTAAACTTATAAGCACCATGAGAAGTCCCCACAGCAACGGCCAAACAATCAACATTGGTATCTTTAACAAACTGTGCTGCTTCTTCCGGATCCGTTAGCAATGAAGAGTGATCAAGAACATCATCAGAACCATGACCATCTTCTTCACCCATTTTACCGGTTTCTAAAGAGCCTAAACATCCAAGCTCACCTTCTACCGAAACACCACCCGCATGAGCAATCTTAACGACTTCACCAGTGATTCCAGCATTGTACTCATAAGACGCAGGAGTTTTCATATCTGCTTGCAAAGATCCATCCATCATAACAGACGTAAAACCTGACTGAATGGCGCGTAGGCACACACCCACATCAGAACCGTGATCCTGATGCATAACGACAGGAACATTCGGGAACATTTCAACAGCTGCAGCGATCATGTGACGAAGCATTGGTTCACCAGCATATTTCCGTGCACCCGCAGACCCCTGAAGAATAACTGGAGAATCAACTTCTGCAGCAGCACGCATAATGGCGCGAACCTGCTCCATATTGTTTACATTAAACGCAGGCATCCCAAAATTATTTTCTGCTGCGTAGTCCATTAATTCACGTAGTGTAATCATCGCCATTTGCGTGACTCCTCTATTAGTTTAAAAATAAAATCATTTCATATTAAACAGCTTAACCACCTGTTAAACCATTTTAAATTTTTCACATCCTATAAAAAGTAACTGTATCTCAGCTTTCCTTTAAAGTCTTTCTAAATTATTAAGGAACCTTAACAATTTCCATCTGGTTGGTACCCCCCATCAGACCACGAGATTGTCCACGGGTAACCACCACCAAATCACCGGCTTTGGTCACGCCTTTTGCTTTTAACTCTAAGAGTATTTTATCCTGAACTTCCTCATCAGAGAGCCCGGTATAATCAACCGTTGTTGGGTAAACACCGCGATAAAGCGTTACTTTTCGACGCGTATCGATATGCGGTGTTAGTGCAATAATGGGGATACCCGAGCTGATTCTTGACATTAACAAAGGGGTATTGCCAGATTCGGTTAAAGCCGCAATACAGGTCACACCAAAATGGTTTGCAGCATACATTGCCGCCATCGCGATAGTTTCATCTACCGCAGTAAATGACTCATCAATACGATGTGTTGATTCACGTGTACTTCTTGATTTTTCGGCTTCTCTCGCAATTTCAGCCATGGTCTGAATAACCAAGCTTGGTGAATGTCCCGTTGCCGTTTCACCGGACAACATGACCGCATCGGTACCATCCATGACCGCATTGGCAACGTCAAAGACTTCAGCACGAGTCGGAATCGCATTCTCGATCATGGTTTCCATCATTTGCGTTGCGGTAATGGTAATCCGATTAAGTTGACGAGCGCGTTTAATCATTTTCTTTTGCAACGCCGGTAATTGTGCATCACCCACTTCGACACCGAGATCACCACGGGCGATCATGATCACATCTGAAGCCAAAATAATACTGTCTAATGTAAAATCATCATTGACCGCTTCTGCACGTTCTATTTTTGACACAATACTACAATTTAAACCGGCCTTCTCAGCCAAAGAACGACAATATTCAACATCTTCAGCACTTCTTGGAAAAGATAGCGCTAGGTAATCACACTGGATTTCAGCGGCTGTTAAAATATCTTCTTTATCTTTTTCCGTTAAGGCTGCCGCTGACAAACCACCGCCCTGTAAATTAATCCCTTTATTGTTAGAAAGCTTTCCGCCCACAACAACGGTACAAATAACGCGTTCACCTTCGACCTTATCAACATCCAATACCACACGACCGTCATCCAGCAACAACCGATTCCCTGGCTTAACGTCATAAGGCAAGCTTTTATAGGTCAGACCGACTTCTTTTTGATTACCGGCTAATGGATCAACATTATTATCTAAGGCAAAGGTATCACCGGCAACCAGAAAAATGCTATCGTCTGTAAAACGCGCTATCCGAATTTTAGGACCTTGTAAATCAACCAGAACCCCTACTTCTCTATCTAGCTTGGCAGCTATCTCTCTGACTTTACTGGCTCTGCCGACATGCTCTTGCGGATTACCATGGGACATATTAATACGCACAACATCAACGCCGGCTTCTATCATTTTTTCCAGCTCCCCATCTCTGTCTGTAGCGGGACCTAAAGTAGCAACAATTTTTGTTCTTCTTAAACCTGATGGCATGTTATTTTTTTGACCTTTTAAGTTTTAACGATGACGTTAGAAAGCAAGACATCTCGCAAAATAAATTCCTGTTCCATAGGACACAAAATTCATTTACCGAGGTATCCTTTTCCTTCCTTCTGATACACCCAAATCGCATAGTGAAAATAAAAGGCCAGACGATTTCTGTCTGACCTTATCGATTGTTTATTTTGCAGCAGCTTTTTCCAACATTTCAACCGCCGGTAATTTTTTACCCTCTAAAAACTCTAAGAAAGCACCACCACCCGTTGAAATATAAGAAACCTTATCGGCAATATTATACTTATCAATTGCCGCTAACGTATCTCCACCGCCAGCAATAGAAAATGCTTTTGATTCAGCAATCGCCATAGAAATGGCCTTGGTTCCAGCGCCAAACTGATCAAACTCAAAGACACCAACGGGACCATTCCAAACTACTGTTCCCGCATGCTTAATGATTTCTGCCAATTCTGCTGCTGAATCAGGACCAATATCAAAAATCATATCGTCATCCGCAACTTCAGAAACATTCTTGGTTTCAGCGACTGCGGATTCAGAAAATTCTTTACCGCAAACCACATCTGATGCTAAAGGAATGGCAGCACCACGCGCTTCCATAATGCCATTTAACTTCTTACAAGTTGAAACCAAATCAGATTCTGATAAAGACTTACCGACATTGTATCCTGCTGCTTCAATAAAGGTATTGGCAATACCACCACCAACAACCAATTGATCAACCTTTTCAGACAACGACTCAAGTACGGTTAACTTTGTAGAAACCTTGGAGCCACCGACAATGGCGACCATTGGACGTGCAGGATTATTCAAAGCCTTGCCTAACGCCTCTAACTCGGCTGCCAACAGAGGGCCGGCACAAGCCGTATCTGCAAAAGCGCCCGCACCGTGTGTAGAAGCCTGTGCACGGTGAGCGGTTCCGAAAGCATCCATGACATAAACATCACAAAGCGCGGCATACTGTTTTGACAAGGTGTCATCGTTTTTCTTTTCGCCGACATTAAAGCGAACATTTTCCAATAAAACGATTTCACCTTCCGCTACTTCAAAATCACCCTCTAAGTAATCTTTAATAACACGAACTTCCTTGCCGAGCTTTTCACTTAAATTCGCGGCAACCGGAGCAAGGGAAAAGGCTTCTTCGTAGTTTCCTTCGGTTGGACGTCCCAAATGTGACATTAACATCACCTTAGCGCCTGCTTCAGCAGCCATTTTAATGGTCGGTAACGAAGCACGAATACGCGCATCCGAAGTAACTTTCCCTTCTTTGACCGGTACATTTAAATCTTCACGAATAAGCACACGTTTGCCGGCCAAGTCTAAATCTGACATTTTAATTACTGACATATTGAGTTCCTTTTAAAGTTTAAAAACGCCCTCTCAAGCGCATAACAGAATAATTTAATGACAACTTTCTTTTCGGTACTTTTCAATTGCAGATAAATACTGATAAGAAAATTGAAGGCTGACGAGCCCATCCTGCCCCGTCAGCCATATCACAGAAGCTTACTTACCGACGTGCTCAACAACACGCATCATATTACAGGTATAACCATACTCATTGTCATACCAAGCAACAATTTTAACGAAAGTAGAATCTAATGCGATACCGGCTTTAGCGTCAAAAATAGATGGGTGAGAATCCCCCCGGAAATCTGTTGAAACATTGGCTTCCTCGGTATACCCAAGAACACCTGCCATTTCACCTTCAGAAGCCTTCTTCATGGCTGCACAAATAGCTTCGTAAGACGTTTCTTTTTCCAACTCGACAGTTAGGTCAACAACTGAAACATCAGAAGTCGGCACACGGAAAGCCATGCCCGTTAACTTGCCATTCAACGCAGGTAAAACTTTACCGACTGCTTTAGCGGCACCGGTAGACGAAGGAATGATATTCTCAAGAATACCACGACCACCCCGCCAATCTTTCATAGAAGGACCATCAACGGTTTTTTGGGTCGCTGTTGCAGCATGAACAGTGGTCATCAAACCACGCTTAATCCCAAAGTTGTCATTCAATACTTTAGCAACAGGAGCCAGGCCATTCGTTGTACAAGAAGCAGCAGAAACAATCGCTTGACCTGCATATTCTTCGTGGTTAACGCCATACACAAACATTGGGGTATGATCTTTAGAAGGCGCCGACTGAACCACTTTCTTAGCGCCCGCTTCGATATGCGCTTGACATGATTCTTCAGTCAAGAAGAAACCAGTACATTCGATAACAAGATCAGCGCCGACATCAGACCAAGCTAAATCCGCTGGATTACGCTCGGCCGTAATACGGATGGTCTTACCATTTACAATCAAATTACCGTCTTTAACTTCAACATCCCCGTCAAAACGACCGTGAACTGAGTCATACTTAAGCATGTAAGCCAAGTATTCAGGATCTAGCAAGTCATTGATCGCAACCACTTCAATATTTTTAAAATCCTTAGCTGCGGCACGGAAAGCCATACGCCCAATACGGCCAAAACCGTTAATACCTACTTTAATTGTCATACTTATTTTCTCCTAAAAAAATAAAAACCAGCCCTAAAACAACCAGGCCTGGTAATCCATAAAAATTAATTATTTCCCGAGTACCTTGTTTGCAGTTGCAACCACGTTCTCTACCGTAAAGCCAAACTCTTTGAATAGCTCGCCTGCTGGTGCAGATTCACCAAAGGAGGACATACAAACAAGACCGCCATCCAAACCGATGTACTTGTACCAAGATTGTGCCACACCGGCTTCAATAGCCACACGTTTCACACCTGGAATTAATACCGAGTCTTTATAAGCTTGATCTTGCGTATCAAATGCGCACGTAGACGGCATAGAAACAACACGAACTTTTTCATTCATTGCTTCAGCAGCATCAACCGCCAAACCAACTTCTGAACCCGTCGCAATAAAGATAATGTCAGGCGTTCCTTCACAATCTTTCAGAACATAACCGCCTTTTTCAATATTCTTAACTTGTTCAGCAGTACGCTCCATTGGTGTTAGGGCTTGGCGAGAGAAAACCAATGCGGTCGGTGCATTACCACGCATCATGGCAACTTTCCAAGAAACCGCAGATTCGATTGCATCACAACCACGCCAAGTTTGAAAATTTGGAATCACACGCATGGTAGCCAACTGCTCAACCGGCTGATGTGTTGGGCCATCTTCACCCAAACCGATTGAATCATGCGTATAAACATAAATGGTTCCGATCTTCATCAATGCGGACATCCGTAACGCATTTCGCATGAATTCCATAAACATAAAGAAGGTGGCACCATACACTTTGAAACCGCCATGCAACACCATGCCGTTCATCATGTGCGCCATACCGAACTCACGAACACCCCATGACAAATAGTTTCCTGCCGCATTATCAGGAGTTACTTTAACCGTACCAGACCAATTGGTTAAGTTTGAACCCGTCAAGTCAGCTGACCCACCGAACATTTCTGGTAACAAAGGTCCCATTGCTTCAATCGCATTTTGTGAGGCTTTACGAGAAGCAATATTTGGCATATCCGCTTGCGTTTTGGCAATAAACTGATCCATTTCAACTTCAAAGTTAGCGGGCAATTCACCCGCCATACGACGTTCAAACTCTGCGGCTTCAGCAGGGTATTCTGCACGATAGGCTTCAAATTTTGCATTCCAATCTGACTCTTCTTCAGCGCCTTTAGCTTTATGATCCCACCCGTTGTATATTTCTTCTGGCACAACAAACGGCTCATGGTTCCAACCAAGATTTTCACGCGTCAGCTTAATTTCTTCATCGCCTAAAGGCGCGCCGTGACAATCGTGCGTACCGCACAAATTCGGTGAACCAAACCCAATCGTTGTGCGGGTACAGATCAAGGTTGGCTTATCATTGACCGATTTTGCTTCACGAATCGCTTTATCAACTGCTTCTGCATCATGGCCGTCAACATCTCGAATCACCTGCCAATCATAAGATTCGAAACGACCGGCAACATCACGTTCCATCCAATCACCAATATGACCATCAATCGAAATATCATTATCATCCCAGAAGGCAATTAGCTTACCAAGACCAAGCGTTCCAGCCATTGCAGCCGCTTCATGAGACAAACCTTCCATTAAACAACCATCCCCCATAAAGACGTAGGTGTAGTGATTGACGATGTCATGATTTTGCTTATTAAATTGTGCTGCCAAAGTCCGTTCAGCGATGGCCATCCCCACGGCATTGGTCAAACCTTGCCCTAAAGGCCCAGTCGTGGTTTCGATCCCATCAGCATAACCATATTCCGGATGGCCTGCTGTTTTGGCATGCAGTTGACGAAAATTCTTAATATCATCGATACTGAGCTCAAAACCGGTCAAGTGCAATAATGAATAAAGCAGCATTGAACCATGCCCGTTTGACAATACAAAACGGTCACGATCAGCCCATTTTGCATTGGTTGGGTTATATTTCATGTGGTCATTCCACAAGACTTCGGCAATATCCGCCATCCCCATCGGCGCACCCGGATGACCAGATTTAGCTTTTTGGACTGCATCCATGCTTAAAGCACGAATCGCATTTGCAAGTTCTCTACGAGTTGTCATTAGCAACTTCCCTCAAGTTATAAAAAATTCGGTTATTTTCTCACGCTTTTAGGCACTTTTGTCTTTTAGAAAAAACGCGAAAAGGTTTATTTTGGACGCTTATTCTCTCTTATATTCATCCATTCATCAAGTTTTCTTATTCATTCATCATCGAGACTGCCACTTTACAAACTGGTTTTATCGACTTAAAGCCTGTCATAATGCGCTTGTCACCACTTTAGCGAAGCTATGTGACCATTTTATGAAACGATTAATCATCATTTTTCGCTTTAGTACCCTCTAACAGCCTGTTGGACTTAAGCCCATCGACTCCTAGTGAAACACCTAAAACGGCGATTACTTAGACTCGACCGTTTCAGCCTCCCCATGTCGCCAAATTTCATAAACGGATAAAACAGCAGGAATTACCAACAAAATAAGCACTGTTGAAAATGCCAATCCAAACGCAATCGACACCGCCATGGGAATTAAGAACTGGGCTTGCAATGAGGTTTCAAATAATAATGGCAAAAGCCCAGCAATGGTGGTCAATGATGTGAGTAACACCGCACGAACCCTCTGCACAGAAGCCTCTTCCAGCGCTTGATTCACCGCCATCCCTTCCTCTCGTAAGCGCTTATAAAAACTTACTAAAATAATTGAATCATTCACCACGATCCCTGCCAATCCAAAAAAACCAAACAGAGATAGAATGGTCATATCAATATTCAATACCCAGTGTCCCATCAACGCACCAACCAAGCCAAACGGAATGGCCATCATCACCACCAATGGCCACGAATAAGAAGCAAACACCCAAGCCAAAACAATATAAATAATTGACAAGCCAATAAACAGACCAATTTTCATATCTGCTAACGTATCGACTTGCCGAGCATTTTGACCCTCCAAACTGTATTGAATACCATATTGCTCGACTAAAGACTTTAAGGTCGTTGCTTTGAGCTGGTCAAGAATGCGATTGGCATTATTCACACTCTTATCCACTTCACCGATTACAGTCACGGCCAAGCGACCATCCACATGGCGCATAATATCAAACCCGCGTTGTGACTCCCATTTGGCAACAGAACTTAACGGAACCCTAACCCCTGAAGGGGAAACGACCTGCATTCGACTTAAACTGGCCAAGGTTGCCTGCTCAGATCGCGGCAACTGTAATCGCACCTCAACTTCATCTTCCTTGTCGGTAAAGATTTGCACCAAACGACCAGAATAAGCATCCGACAACTGTCGCGCCAAAGCGGTATAAGTAAACCCAAGCACCTCCCCTTCTGGGGTTAATTCATAAATCAACTGGTCTCGTCCAAAAGGTAAATCATCCCGAACCCCGGACACCCCCGGAACCTGCATTAAAACTTCTTGCAATGCCAAAGCGGCCTCTTTTAAAGCCCTTGGCTCGGCACCCCAAATTCGTACATCAATATCACTACCCGGTGGTCCCATACGGGGCGCCTCGATGGTCAAAACATCCAAACCCGGGACTTGACCTGCCTTTTCATGCCACATCCGAATAAACGCTTCATTGCGCGTTTCACGTTCATCCGGTTCAGCCAATTCAATATTAATACTACTAAAACTAGCGCCCTGTTCGCGTGTGCCCTCGTTGTAATGCACAACGGCGACCTCAACAATACCCGGTTCTAAAGCCTGCTCAGTCTCCCGCATGGCTTGATATAAATGATTCACATAACGAGACGAGACCTCTGAAGGCGTTCCGGCAACGAACCTCGCTTCTGCAAGCAACCGAGTAGACTCTGGAGAAGGAAAAAACACAAAAGCTAAACGCCCCCCCGCCAATAAACCGATTGCGACAATCATCGCGGCGACTGTACTGCTAATGGCAATCGCTCGATGTGCCAGCACCCAACGAACGGCACCCCGAAACTGAACATGACGCCAATGATCAATCACTTTATCAAGACGGTAGCGCAAAGAACCCGGTTCAACAGGCTTTACCGTTTTCAGTGCAATTCGTAAATGACCGGGTAAAATCACAAAACTCTCAATCAGCGATGCAAAAATAACCGAAATAATCACCAAAGGGATCGCAAATAAAATATTGCCCATTTCATTACCAATCATCATCAAGGGCAAAAAAGCACCAATCGTTGTGATTGACGAGGCGGTGACCGGCGCCAACATTCGGTGCGCCCCCCCTTCTGCCGCCTGCAAAGCCGGTTCTCCCATTTCATGGTGAGCCAAAGTATCTTCCCCAACCACAATTGCATCATCGACAATAATCCCTAATGCCATAATCAAACCAAACAGGCTGATCATATTGATGCTACCCCCGGCCAAATACATAATCATCAACGTTGCCATAAAAGAAACCGGAATCCCGACGGCAACCCAAAAAGCCACTCGACCATGCATAAAAAGATACAAAATCAACACCACCAAAATCAAGCCACTGATGCCGTTATTGATCAACAACATAATACGTTGATTCACCAAAGACCAGGTTTCATTATAGACCTGAAACCTGACCCCCCCAGGCAGCTCCGGCTGTGTTTTTGCTAACCAGTTTTGCATAATTTCCGATGACTTTAGGGTATCACCAGCTTCAGATCGCATCAGTTGCATTTCAATGGTCGGATGTCCATCAACATATAACTTGGGTGCATCTTTTTTGGCACGTCGTTCGATATGAGCCATATCGGCTAAGGAAACCTTTTCCGTTTCAGTGACTTTAATGGTTAGATTGGCAAAATCCTGTTCATTCCGTCCCTGCTGAATACTACGCATATCTTGCGAGTTTTCAGCATCACCCACCGTTCCCATTGGCAAATCTCGACTCATGTTGGCCAACTTATTTCCGATCTCGTCAAACGACAAGCCTAAGGATTCCAACTGATTTTGCGACACCTCAACAGCCATCTCTTCTAGCGGCAACCCTTTAAGATCAACTTTATCAATGCCCGCATCCAACAACTCTCTTTCAAAACGCCTTGCTAAAGGACGTAACTCATCCAACGTTGCCTGCTCACCGATCAGCAATACCCGTGCAATGGGTTCATAACGAACAATTCGCTCAACCATCGGTTTTTCGGCATCTTGGGGCAAATTACGAAGTTCACCCACCCGCTGACTAATTTGATCCAAGGCCTCAATCATATTGGTGCCCTCGTTAAACTTCAGCGATACCACCGACACCCCTAAAGACGAAGTTGACGTCATTTCATCTAAATTATCAAGATTACGCAACACCCGTTCGACCGGCTCGGTAATCGAAGCCTCAACATCTTCAGCACTGGCTGCCGGCCAAACCACTCTCACCGTAGCGTAGTCCAATTCAAAATTTGGGAAAAACTGTACGTTCAGCTTGAGTAATGCGATCACCCCTGCCAATATCATAATGAGCATAAGCAGATTAGCGGCCACCTTATGTCGAGCAAACAACCCAATAAAACCACGAGACTGAAACGCCTCATGCTGTGGGTGATAACCCGGAAAATCCGCCTGATGAGATTCAGGGCGCAATAAACTTTGATGCTCTAAATTGTCTTGTTGCGCCATTATTCCATCACCGTCACACTTAAGCCGCTCATGGCATTAGGCAGATGGGTAATCAGCAATTGCTCACCGGCATGCAAATCCCCTTTTAATAAATAATGCATTTTCCCGGACAATAAGGTTTCTCCGACCACCTGAACTTGACGCCTATGCAAGCGCCCTTGTTCAATCACATAAATGCGTTCCATACCATAAACGGAACTTAAAGGCACCGCGAACACACCCTCGACAGGCGCCTGATAGAACTGCACCTTCATTAAATCACCGGGACGCAAAACCCCCAACCGCTCAGGCAAGGTAAAAAATGCATCGACACCACTGGTTTCAGATTCCCCTGCCAAACGATTTAACGGCAATTGAAAGACTTTGTTATCTAACTGAAATGCTGAAAACATAGGGCGATTAGACTGCAAGCTCTGATAAACCGACGGTAACTGATTGGCTGGCAATTTTGCTCTCAATTCCAAACTGTCTAATGGGTAAAAACGTAACAAAGGCGCGCCTTGTGCAACATTACTGCCCTCTGAAACCAACACTTCAGCCACTCGCCCGGTAAATGCTGCTTTCAATCTGCCACGCGCCTTATTCACAAGTCGTTGCTGTAGGTTGGCTTTTGCTTTGGCTAAACGCGCCTGCAACTGAGAGAGCTTGACTTGATGCTCTGCCACCATCAACTCTGCACCGGCAACCACTTGCTCTTGACGAATTAATAACGCTTTTGCTTGATCCAAAGCGGCTTGAGAAGCTAAATCTTTCTTTAACAACTCTTGATTACGCGCCACTTCATTTTGGTTTAAGGACAACAGCCTCTGTTCAAAAACCAACCGCTTAACATTGTTTTCATAGGTTAATTTCTGCAAATGAATCTGCTGTTCAATGTCCTCCACATCAGCCTGCGCAATCTTGACGGGAAGAGATAAATCCGCATCAGCCATCGCAACCATCAAATCACCCGCTTCAAAAAACGCACCCGATTTTAATGGTAACTTTTCTACCACCCCCGATACGGGTGCAGCCACTGCAACCATTTTCGTGGACTCAATCTTGCCATAAAGTGTATGCATGGGTGCCAGCGTTTGCGGTTGCAAGACTTGTGCCTGCACAGCCCAACTTTTCTGTTTAAGCTCAACTGGCGGTTGCGAGGGTTTGGTAGACTTTAAAAACATAAACACGCCTACGGCACCGATGATAATCAACAGCGGATACAACCATTTTTTTAAAACTTGTGGAGATATCATTCTAAAATTTAACCTTTACAAAAAGACCTTTGCACATGAGATAGCTACACGAATAAAAATGTACACGCTAGCAGCCTGTCAAAATTGCACTCAATTAAAGCACTTTTTCCCTTTAAAAGTGTGACGAAAAAACGAATTTAACAGGCCAACCAATTGTTATCTTTCATTCTGTTCAACTGACTTGATTTCAGCACCCCACTGATGATGATCCGGGTCACCTTGTAAACTAACGGGTTCTTGATGAATTAAAATATCTGCATGAGGAAAGCCTTGCAACAAAGACTCGGTCACTTCTTCTGAAATGGCATGCGACTCCAGCAAACTAAAATCATCATCCAACTCCAAATCCAGTTGAATAAAAATCGTTGGGCCGGATTGAAAGGTTCTCAAATCATTAAACCCGGATACCTTTGGATGCGCCAAGACTCGGGCAGCAATCTCTTCTCGAATGTCATCAGGCAGCTCACGGTCTAATAACTGATTTGCGGACACCTTTGCCAATTTCAGGGCTTCCCAGCCAACCCAAGCACCAATCACCATCCCCAAAAGGGCATCCAACCAAACAAAAGCGGCCAACAACAAGCCAATGACAATGGCAAAGTTTGCGCCCAAATCCGATAAATAATGCAACGAATCGGCTTGTATCGCAGTGGATCCTGTTTTGCGAATAATATATCGCTGAAAAACCACCAACATCACCGTCAAGGCCATTGACATCAACATAACGGCCACCCCTATTCCAGGTTCAGTCATCGCCACCGGATAGAACAGCCGCTCTAAAGCATGCACAATCAAATAAAATGCCGACCCTGCGATAAAGACACTCTGCGCCAAAGAAGCCAACGGCTCTGCCTTGCCGTGTCCTAATCGATGCTCAGTATCCGCAGGAATTTGCGCAATGCGCACCGCCATTAAAATCATCACCGAAGCGACCACATCCACAGCAGAATCCAGCATAGAAGCCATCACACCCACCGAACCGGTCTCCCACCAGGCATAAGACTTGATGACCAACAATATGACCGCTACCGATACGGATACATAGGTTGCCCAGCGGGTTAGTTTCATCGTCTGTACCATGCTAATCCTTATAAAAACGCCCAGGCCTGGTCATTTTAATTATATTTATCGATATGTCTGTAAAAATTGCTTAACCAATTGCAAGCGGGCTCGCTCTATCGCTTCGCCAATGGCCGGTCCGGAAAAACCTTCCGCCAAAACCGCTTTTCGATCGACGTTATTGGCAATGTCAGTCACCGCCAACCAGAAGTCTTTTTGGGGATAAGGCCTATTCTCAAATCCTAATCGTCCCTTTGCATCCGCCTCACAGGCAATCAATAATAACTCAAAGCGCTTTCGATCCTTCAATGCATAACATGCTTTCAAGACTTTAAGCAGCGTGCCGGCCTTGAGATGAGGCTGACCCGCTGAATTGAATGCTTGATGAATTAAACCGTGGTAAGCCGTTACCTGCTCTGCAAGTGACTGCCACTTTTTTGGAATACGATAACGTTCAGATAAAGCCGATACCAGCGGAACGCCGACTTGTTCGTGACCCGAATGTTTTGGCCAACGCGTTTTGGGCGTCAGCCCTTTCCCTAAATCATGCATTAACGCAGCCCATCGCACCATACCCTTATCCGAGAGTTTAGCGGCCGCATCCAACACCATCATACTGTGAACCCAAACATCGCCTTCCGGATGGTGCTTAAGAGGTTGTTCAACCCCTTTTAAAGCGGCCAATTCCGGAAATAGCACCGCCAAAGCACCGACTGAATCTAACTGCACAAAAAACCGGCTCGGCATTTCGGTTTTCAGGGCTTTAACCACTTCTTGCCAGACTCGCTCCGGGGTGAGTGCCGACAATTCACCTGAGTTAACCATGTCACACATTAACTGATGGGTTTCAGGCGCAATCACAAAATCAAAAGGCGCCAACTTCGCCGCAAATCGACAAACGCGTAACACTCTTAATGGATCTTCACTAAACGCATCTGAAACATGTCGCAACTTTTTTGCAGCCAAATCTTGCTGACCGCCATAAGGGTCAACAAGATTACCCTGCGCATCTTCCGCCATTGCATTAATGGTCAAGTCTCGACGTGATAAATCCGATTCCAAGGTAATAGACGGGTCAAACTGCACATCAAACCCATGATAGCCCACGCCCGATTTGCGCTCTGTTCGGGCGAGTGCATATTCTTCTTGGGTATCAGGGTGCAAAAAAACAGGAAAATCATTACCGACCTGACGAAAACCTTGCGCCAGCAATTGTTCAGGCTTAGCACCGACCACCACCCAATCACGATCATAAACGGCCACGCCTAACAATTTATCTCGAACTGCGCCGCCAACCAAATAGGTTTTCATAATAGCCCCTTTGTATTTTCTGCAGTTGCGCTATCATTCGAGACCTTTGCACGAACGGGCGACACGAATAAAAATGGTTAAAATTTTTCTTTCGCGTCGCGCTAGTAAAAAGGCCTCAATTCAATATCATCATAAACCAAAAAGCCGTCTAATAAGACGGCTTTGGTAACAACATTAAGCGTTTTTTGTCCCTTTTCAGGCCAACTCTTCCAGATTTCGACCCGCTGCCTGACGAAAGGCATTATACCTTTCTCGCTGGTGTGTTGTTAATACATAAGCGGCCAAAGCCTGCTCGACACTCATTGGCTCAAAGCCAAACTGCGTTGAAAAATCGGTATCGGAAATCAAATCAGCCTCTAGCAATACCATCTGTACCGCTGAAACCGATTTAATCGGCGCCAATGCACCTAAAAAACTCATAAAACGCGCATTTAATCGACACATTGAAAAAACGACTGCATCCTCTTTTTCCATCATCTCTTTGACTCGATTTGCCAGGGCTTTCATCGTCATACGCTCTTCACCCACCACTTCTACCTTTTTCCAAAACAGAGATCTGTTTTGGATACTGGCAACCAAAGCCTTGGCAAAATCTTGCACCGCTAAAGGCTGAACCTGTTTAGAGGCATTCGCGACCGGTAAAACGGGCATCAAATTAAGTTGACGCTTAAAGCAAGAAGCCACCTCATCTTTTGCACCCAATAAAATGCCGGAACGCAAAATCGTGGTTTGTGCATTGGCAATGGAATGCATTATCGCATCCGCTTCGCCAAGGTGATAAAGCCAAGAATGCGTGGCATTTCCGGCATTTGCGCCAATTTGTGAAACAGAAATAACACGTTTAACCTGTGCGGTTTCAATCGCTTTTTTTATCTGTTGATGCACTGCAACATAGTCATTCTCTTCAACCGCTTCCGTTTTTAGCGTTAAATCGGCTAAACAATTTACGATCAAGCCGGCATGCTTAAACACCCTTACCAGCGCTTCTGATGATAGCAAGCTATCCATCTGAACCAGCTTAGTTTTTGGAAACAATAAATAATCTCTAAAACGCTCTGGACGGCGCACCACAACGCTGATTTCATACCCATGCTTAGATAACGCATTCACCACGGCACGACCGATAAAACCGGTTCCGCCAAGAACCACTACTTTATTGCTGACCATACTCACTTTCCAAATTGATTGACTAACCGCTAAGAATAATGAAGTTTGTTACTGAGGTCAAGCAAATGACACCCCCAGTGTTGCACTATTTGCTAAAATAAGCACCATTCATATACAAGGAATTTAACTATGGCGACCTTTCAATCCCTAAAGGTTTCAACTTTTAAAAGCCCCAAAAAGGCAGAATTATTTTTATTTGTTCCTCAAAAAGATGGACTGGAAAAACTACCCAACGAGCTATTAGTTATGTTTGGAGAGCCAGAGCATGTTATTGATTTCGAACTACACCCTGGTCGAAAACTGCCTCGTACTGACACTCAAGAACTCAATACCGCCCTTTGTACCAAAGGCTACTTCTTACAGATGCCGCCTTCTGAAATTGAGAAGATGGGGGATATGCCGCCACCGCCCCCTCATCTCGATAATATTTTCTAAAGGACACCTCGGTTAACGCTATTTAAAATTAAATACCCGATTATTTCAGTCGGGTATTGATAAATCGCTCAACTTCGTTAGAATAGAGGCGTTTTTAACAAACAAATTCTTCACTGTTTTCCCGTAAACAGATGACATTTGAGACTCAAAAAGGATTAATATTATGGCATTTACACTTCCTGATCTTCCCTATGATTATGACGCTTTAGAAGTATCCATTGATGCTCGAACAATGGAAATTCACCATACAAAACATCATAACACCTACATCACCAACCTAAATAATGCAGTAGCAGATACGCCGAATGCGGACAAATCACTCAGTGAGTTGATTACCAATGCCGGACAATTATCTCCGGCAATCCGCAACAATGGCGGCGGTCATTGGAACCATTCTTTCTTTTGGGAAGTCATGACCGGAGATAGCATGGGAACCCCCACCGGTGCACTGGCGGACGATATCAATGCGACCTTTGGTAGCCTAGAGGCAATGAAAGAGCAGTTCAACACCGCCGGCGCAACTCGATTTGGTTCTGGTTGGGCGTGGTTGACCATTTCAGCTGAAGGCAAGTTGGAAATTTCATCAACCCCTAACCAAGATAACCCTTTAATGGATGTTGCCGATGTTAAAGGCACGCCTATCCTAGGGCTTGATGTTTGGGAACATGCTTACTACTTACGTTACCAAAACCTTCGACCTGCCTATATGCAAGCTTGGTGGGATGTTGTGAATTGGAACAAAGTTTCGGAACTCTATACAGCAGCGAAGGCATAACCGAACGGTTCGACCGACGACAACCAAAAAAAATCCCGCTTTCGCGGGATTTTTTATACACACGTTATATAAAACGCATTAATTAGCATGATTGGCTTTAAAGCGTTGCACAGTCGCTTCTGGCTTTTTCTTGTTATTGCTTTTATTCAGCACATAAACCACTGTTGCACCTTTCGGGCCAGCACCGATTTCACTGTAATGATAGGTATCTACCCCGGTTGCCAAGTAATCGGTAAAATCTTTCCAGTTACCAAACACATAAAAACGATTTTTTTCTTCATTATAGACTTCACCATAAAAATCCGCAGCAGGTGCCATTTCACCTTTCAACATTTGCTCTGCCGGATTGGTTGGCTTTTTCTTATCCGCTTTTGTTAAAGCATAAGAACGTGTCATACCATTGGTTCCCGCACCGATATAAGTTTTACGAAAGGTGCTTTCACCAACTTCTAAAAAAGATTTATATTCATGTAAATCGTAAAAGATATTTTCTCGACCATCAACATAAGCAACGTACAGATCATCATTATTTAAAGCGACCGCATCAGCAACTTTTGCTGTTTTGGCGACAGGTTCTTGAGCAGCCTTAGAGCCACCTACGGGTGAAGTTGCACAACCACTTGCCAAAGAAGCAACCGATAGTGCGATAATTAATTTTTTCATAAAATACTCTCTTAATCGTTAAGCTAAAGGATGAAACGCTACCAATCATATGCGCCTTATATAACAAACTGATGAAGTAAAAATGACAAAAAAATGAAATTCAATTGCAGCAACGTGGGATTCAGGCTCAGTTTTTTAATCATTTTGAAGGAAATTTCAGTATGATAGACAGTCCTTATTTACCAACAAGATCACACCATGACGACACATCAACCTTGCGATTCGCTCACTTTAATTTTCAGCCTAACGCCATCACTATCCATTAAAGTCCTAAACGGCGATAGTCAAGCGCTTATAGGATATCGTCCTGATGAACTAGACGCCTGGGAAAATTGGCAACAAAACCTAGTACATGCTGATGATATGTCGCTGATAGCAGACCTCTCTAAGGCGCAAAAGACAACGCCTTATTCATTTCATCTGCGCCTTCGTCATGGAATTAGCCAGCGCATTGAAATTTTTAAAGCCACACTCTGTGCCCATCAAGGCCATAACGAGCTGTCACTACGCCTTCAAAACGTCAAAAGTCTTTTTGAACCTGAAAACACCTTAACGCACCATCAAGCTTTTCAAGCGATGATGAAAAATGCCACCGGTGATTTGGTTTGCTTTAAAGATTGTAATCACGTTTATACGGCCACCAGCCAAACCTTAGCATCAATCGCTTCCCCCAACCTAAATTGGTCTGATCTGCTGGGATTGACCAGCTATGACGTTCTACCGGAAAGCCTAGCTGACCAAGAATACCAACTGGAACAATCCATTTATTCAGGTCAAGTGGCCGCCCAAAAACTCCTGAATTTCACACAAGAAAATGACACCATTTGGTTAGACGCTCGTAAATACCAGGTTACCGACTCAGCAGGTCATTTATCAGGATTATTTGGCATTGCCTATATTATTACCGAACGCATTCAAACCGAACAAGCACTGGCCTTGGAAAAAAATCATTTTCGA